>NZ_BAACAP010000237.1:0-118054 GCF_045865695.1 Scytonema hankhaensis NUACC26 | reverse complement strand
TTCGATTGTTACTACATTACTTGAAGTATAGAGAAATACCTGTATTTAACTGATTCATCCCGCATTTATGCAACGCCATCGATGATTCTATCTTGGTACGAGCAAAAAGCCGTTGCGATTTTACTCACCTTACTCTATTTGGGAATAAAAGATATTCGCCTTGGAGCAACTCTACCAGCATTTATCTCACCCAATGTATTTAAGCTGCTGTCACAGAAGTATAATTTACAGCCAATTACCAAACCAGATGCTGACTTAGCAGCTTGTCTTGCATAGCTTACCCTTGTGGTATTTACTCAGATCCCCGACTTCTAAAACAAGTTGGGAATCTGTTTTTCAGCGTTAAAAACCTTATAGCTATCGCTCTCATATGAGTTCTTTAAGTATTTTTTGTGTCAGTACTTAACATACCGAATTGGGTGGATAGACAGAATCTTTTCGTATAATATGCTGGCTTATGTATATAAGTAAAAATTTTTGTGCGTTTTCAGATTGTATAAACCGAACCATCTGGCATAGTAACTCCAGTCAAATCAACATTTGTCAACACAGCACCTGTTAAATCGGCATCTCTCAAATTTGCTTTGCGTAAAATTGCTCCTGTGAGATCGGCATAACTCAAATCGGCTCCTTGTAAGCTGGCTTCACTCAGATCGGTTGGTTTCATTCCCTGTTGTAGCGATTGATTCAAATGGGCACGGCAGAGTTTTGCACCATTCAGATTTGTTCGATATAAAACGGCTCCACTTAAATTAGCGTAGCACAGGTCTGCATTGCTTAAAATCGCGTGACCCAGATCCGTAATTCGATCCGACGTAGGACGCAAGTCTGCTTCAAACAAATTGGCATCTGCTAATCTGGCATGAACTAAGTTTGCACCACCCAAAATGGCTTTACTCAAGTTCGATCGCTCTAGATTGGTATGGCTCAACTTAGCACCGCTTAAATCTGCTTCTCGCAAAATGGCTTGGTACAAATCTGCTTCACTCAAATCTGTTCCCCACAGGATTGCCTCGCTCAAGTCTGCCCTTCGGAAACTGGCTTGACTGAAGTCCGTTTTGCCCAAGCGTGCTTGCCGCAAATCTGCCTGGTTGAGGTTCAAACCGTGTAGGTGAGCGTTATGCAAATCAACCTCGCATAAGTTCACTCTTTCAAACGATCGCTCTCCTGCTATGTACCGTCTCAATAGTTCTTCAACGGTTATATCGATTGTTGTTAATAGAGGTTTTGTTTGAAAAGAAGTTAACTTAGCCATTGCCCATTCAAGGTAAATATTATTCTGTAATTCACTTATAGAAGAAGAATTTGAGGAACTTGTGAGGAAAAGCGAGCGCATCTTCCCAAAACTCACCCAGTTTCTAGCGTTGAGAACGGGATGCTTGCTCTTTTGTTCTAGTTTTCTGTAGTTTAGTACTTTTCTTTGAAGCACTACCATTTGATTGAAGGGCAGCGGCTTGCAGAAAAGTTTCTGCCTGTTGCCGTAGGCGATCGCCAATTTGACCACAAGCTAATTCACAAAACTCGAATACCAGGGGGTCGGCAATTTCATAATAAGCACTAGTTCCCTTTGCCTGACGGGAAAGAATTCCTGCTTGCGTCATCACCTTAAGATGTTTAGAAAGATTCGCCTGTCCCAATCCTGTCTCTTCACATAGCTCCATTACATTCATCGGTCCTGACCGGAGGCATTGCAGAATCTGCAATCGACTCGTCTCCGAGAGAATTTTGAAATAATCTGCAACGGCAGCGAGGACAGCGATTGGAACTGGTGGTTTAGCGGATTTAGGCATTGGGCGGCGGGAAATCGTAAAAGTTTAATAACTATATAGTAGTTTAACTCAATTATTCGTTATTGTTGCAGTAGTTAGTCTTTATGAGCTTGTGAGCTCGTGAGGGCAATAAGCGGGATGGCATTTTGAGTAACATGAAAAGAGCTAGTGGACTAAAAAGCAAGTTATCAACCACGGGCAGAAGGGAGGGTGAGAGAGTGGGCTAACAGGTGCTTAGGATACACATCAATTATATTTATTAAAAACTATATAACTATCAAGTTATAAAAAAGAGAGCAAGCAAAACTTGCCGACATCTTCCATGCATTCTTACTCAATTCATACGGATTAAACCATGACAACAATCTTGGAACGCCGCGATCGCGGCAATTTTTGGAATCGATTCTGCAATTGGATTACCAGCATTGAGAATCGGCTGTATGTGGGTTGGTTTGGGGTATTGCTTATTCCAACAGCATTGGTGGCAGCCATCTTAAACCTGATGAAATTCAACTCAACACTCCTTCTCGTCCCCGTGTCTTGGTTCGTCAGTTAGATGCTAGGGGTAATAACATCACAGAATCCAGCAGTTATGTTTGTCAGAATCTCAGGTGTGTCAGCGCTAATGTCCTATCCGCACTTGCTAAACAAATTTACACTGTCATTAAAATTCCAGTGCGTTGCCCTCCGAGGACTTCGCTACAGTTAACACTAAGGAGCTAAAGAAATGACAACTAAGCTAACTAACCCATCACTAGCACTTAGAGAAATTCCCTCTGGCTATCTCAACATTATGGGTTATGTTGATTGCTCAGAAGTTAATGGCCCTGGTTGTCGTGCTGTTATTTGGGTACAAGGTTGTGCGCGTGAATGTCCTGGCTGCTTTAATCCTGACTCTTGGTCATTTGAAATTAAGCAATTAATTGCTGTTGATACCCTGGTTGAAAACATTCTCAGCAATCCCCGTAACACGGGTGTAACTTTCTCTGGGGGCGAACCATTTTGGCAAGCACCTGCACTAGCAGACTTAGCTCGTCAAGTTAAAGCTGCTGGGTTAAATGTCATGTCTTTTAGTGGCTTCACTCTTGAACAACTACAGTCTGAATCTGCACCGCCCGGTTCGCAAGTATTGTTAGAACAACTAGATATCCTGATTGACGGGCCTTTTGTGCAATCTCTGGCAATTAATTCTCCTGATTCCCCAGTAGCTTCAAGCAATCAAAAGGTTCGTGTATTTAACTCAACTTTGCAAGACCAGATTACTTGGGCCAGCAATCAGATAGAAGTTCATATCCTCAAAGATGGTAGCCGCATTGTTACTGGCTATCAAGGTGGATTGAAATTAGTATAAGTTAACTTAGATAACAATACCTTTGCCAATTGTGAAGAGAGGTGGTGGTAGAGAAGTGAAGTTAAAGAATCTAAGAAGTCTAGTACTAGAACATCGATTCAGTAACAGGCGATCGTAAGGTAAGTCAGTCAGCCCAGTCAAAAAAGTTGGTAAGTAATAGTTGTATGAACGAATCCAAAAGCAAAGGTAAGTTGAAGAGAATGAAAATCACATAGCTGGGTGAAGGGGGTCGAGACAATTTGCTATCAACCACCTGTTGGGGCGATAAGTTGGGTACGGCTTGCGGCTAAGCGATCGCACTTACCTGACGAGCGCTTGTGACTGAATCGGTGTTCTAGGTGAAGTGAGAAAACCTGAAAAAAGAAGAGGGCAATAGTAGTAGAGTTGTTGTTTACCACAACGACAACTCAGAAAGCAATTTTAGCCCATGTTAGAAATTCTAGCACTTTTACAATGCCTACAACCTCATGTCAAGTCAAAAACAGTGCGTCAATTGAACCAGATCGTGCAAGCAATGCTTGCGATGACAGGACTCTTAACGATGTTAGGTATTTCTCGTTGGACGGTTCAAGGCGGGAGTTACCGAAGTCTCTGCAGATTTTTGGCGACAGTGCTACCGTGGTCAATGCTGTTTTGGGCTTTTTTTCGGCAACATTTGTGGAGTCAAAATGATATTTATTTGTGAGCAGGAGATGAAGTAATTGTGACAAAAGCGGGTCAAGAAACTTCTGGGTTGGATAAATTTTTTTCCAGCTTAGTAAATCAACCTGTATCAGGGCTATCTTTCTTTACATTGTCATTAGTCAGTGTTCAGAAAAGACCTTCATTTCCCATTCTCTTAGAACAAGTGATAAAGAGCAATATAGAAAAAATTGCTCTCGCATCAAACCCAGAAGTAAAACCTCAAGAAAACCGAGGACGTGGACGACCAAAAGGTAGTAAAAATAGAAACAAAACTCAGGTGATATTTACACCGGAATTCCGGCGAATTCAGAAAATGATTCAGGCATTATTGAAGTTAATAGCAGGCTTTATGCCTCTAACCTACTTAGTGTTAGATGGTCATTTTGGTAAGAAGAATGCCCTGCAAATGACTCGCTCTGTTAACTTGCACCTAATTTCCAAGTTACGCCACGATTCAGCATTGTATATCCCCTATCAAAAAACTAACCCCAACGAGCGCTCTCGTCGTAAATACGGTGATAAAATTAATGTCCGTAACATTCCACAGGAATATTTGCGTCAAAGTCGTGTTGATGAAGATATTCAATCCGATATTTATCAAGCCACTTGACTTCATAAAGAATTTGCCCAGTCTCTCAATGTAGTTATTTTAGTGAAAACTAATCTCAAAACTCATGCCCGGAGTCATGTCATTCTATTTTCTAGCGAGCTAAATTTGGATTATAACAAAATCATAGACTACTATAGTCTCCGCTAGAAAATAGAATTTAACTTCCGGGATGCCAAACAGTTTTGGGGATTGGAGGATTTTATGAACTTAACCCAAATTGCTGTGACTAATGCTGCTAACATGAGCATTGTTTATGGTCAACTTATCCTACTGTCTGTTAGCTCAATTTCGCTCCTGTCATCCTGGTTCTGGAATTGTTGACCTCAAGGCTTTCTATCGTGGTTTTCAATATGTCTGGGAAATGTTAAAAATGCTGCCCGTAAAACCAGAGCCTATAATATTCGCCCAAATTTTTGCCAAGCTTACCTCCTTGGGTCCTATTCATCCCCTTTCTACAGAAGTTGAACCCTCGTAAATTGGCGAAGGTATTATTTTGAATAAAAATATTTCTGATGTTTCCCGAACTAATGTGGATGTCACCAAAGATCCCGTCCTCTACCAGAATAAGCTGACGATTCGCCCCACAAACAAAGATTTGAACGTAATCTCACGAGAATGTCCGCACAAATATCGGCAGTCTTTAAGATGAAAGGAGGTCAAGGTTTATCCTGAACCAACAGATCCCGTGGTGGCGTTAGCGTTTAAGCTAATTGATAATGAGTTTGGTCAACTCACTTACACTCGCCTATATTCTGACACTCTCAAACAAGGCGATCGCCTTTACAATAGTCGCACAAAAAAGCTTCTCCGCATCAACCGACTCGTGCGGATTGAAGTGGATAAGCGACAGGAACTACAAACAGCATCATCAATGGAACAGAAAACCGGGATAAGAAAATAAAGTCAAAAATCTGGGCAAAATCCCTGTCATGTATATATATAGCTGAAAGCCTTGTTTTACGTTCTTTAAGAGGTTTTGAGTGCGGTAGAAATAAGTGCTTTGCTCATAATCCGCACTCCGTTTGTAGGTATGCAACGGTCTTTGATAAGCCGCAACGGATAAGCTTTTGCAGGAGCTCGGCCATCGTGCAAGGAGGCGAGCGTAAACTTTGATGCTGCTGTCTTAGTGCCGTGAGGCTTGAGGTAGGAGAATCCATAAAACATTGCAGGATGAAACTATCAGGATGCACTGCGGTTAATCTGTATGGAGCAAGGGCAGCATCGGGGAAGTCCTTTAGGTTAAAGGTGACGATCGCATCACAGTTGCCCGTTATAGCAGCCGCTACGATATGCCTATCATCCGCATCAGGAAGCGTGATACTGGGGATGTGGTGTTCAAAGTCTTTTACCAGTGCATCTGGATTACGAGCGTTCATTAGCTTGCTAGTACGCTCAAGGCGATCTAGCAAGAGATCGGGACGTGCCTCAAGGAGATTTTGAATCCACTCCTGATGAATCATCTCTGACCATTTTGGTGCATACACACCTTCTATGGCTAGCCACATCAGTAAATCTCGCAACGGTGCAGAATAGAGGACACACGCATCTAAAAGTGCCATAGGATAGGTCATGGTAGATCGTAGAGTCCCATATCTTGTGCTTCTTTGGTCAACTCGGACATGATGGCAGATTGTCGTTGTTTTTCAGTTTTTTGATAATGAAGCAGCTCTTGGAGCAGTACGCGGCGATAAATCCCTACTTTTCGTGAAGGAATCGTGCCTTCATCCAATAGTTTTATCAGATAGGGACGTGAGACTCTTAAAATATCCGCCGCTTCTTGGGTAGTGAGTTCGGCACTGTGAGGCAAGATAGTTACAGGCTCACCACGGCTTACCGATTGTAGTACATTGACCATCAATTGAAACATCCCGCTTGGGATGGTGATGCGGGTATCTTGCATATCAGAATCAAGGATTGCAAGGGTGATGGTATCGGGAGGATTGGCTATAAACGCCGAGATAGCTTCTAAGGCTTGGCTTGCAAGGGTAATTGCTTCAGAGGTAGGGGTATAGGGTTCGATGGGGCGATAGGTAGCCATACACATTTTCCTCCGCACACTGTGCGATCGTCATACTCTATTAAGTATATCGATATTCTCGAAACACTCGCAACAGTAAAAATAGTCGAAAAATTACAAAAAAAGGGAACAGGGAACAGGGTAGAAAACTTTAGTTCTGAGTTTAAAGCGAGCATCACAAAGGCACGTCCCAATCATCTAAAGTTACATCAGAGGTGCATAAATATCCCCTATATGTAGATAGAAATCCATGTCCTGAAAAGTAAAAAAGTGTATCACCTTTAAAGTCACTTGAAAGAAGTTTTTGATAAGATTCTCTTAATTTGGCTCTCGTAATAGGACTGCCGTTTTCCATTTTGTCTATTGCGCTTAACAGTGTGTTAAATTGATAAAGAAACTTGTTGGAGAAGCGCGAAAAAACGTTTGTAGAGACACGATGAATCGTATCTCTACATCCAAAATTTGGATCGCGAGCGAAGTGAATTTCAAAGTTTTGTTGGTGAATTGCTACTACTTGCAGTCATGCTTCTGCTGTTGCTCTCAGTTCGGTGGTTTCATCTCTAAACCTCCAAATTTTCTGATAAATGCACTTCTTCGCTAAATTCAGTTAGAAATAAAGAGAGAGTATCATAACCCCTTCTACTGGTGAGCTTTTATTTGTCAAGTAAATTCTAGCTCCATTCGTAAGATCGATAAGATTGAGAAAAGTCCCCGGCTTGTAGGCAAAGAACATCAGCAAGCCTATCCTAAGATAACCTTTTAGCCTCTATCGTTTGCGGTAATCGTAAAGGTTCTGGTAAATCTGGGATCGCGAGCTTCCAACCGTTTGCTAAGGTTAAAATTTTACCCTCACATCCTTCTGTTTGTTTTACTACTTCTTCCTCAAGATCTTTTTTAGCAAGATAGACTACTAGATGTCCCGCAGCATTCTGACGAAGCATGGCTTTCATTTGATTTCCTCAACAGTTTCTAGTTCTTTTTTGCGACAGCCGACGATAAAGCCCCGATCGATGAAATGCACTGCATATATATAGGAATTTTGCAAAAATGTCCCAATACTAACGACATAGCCGATTTCTCCCTTTTTTGCTAGTGTTGCCCCAATTTCGGTTCTTTCGTAGGTGTCGTGCTAAATGTTTAATTACAGTCGATAAATGTGCTTTAAAATCAAGGCTTACAGGTGCTTCTAGTCTAAATTTTCTCAATCTTGCCTACGAGACAGCTAATAATGGCTGTTAAGATTTTCCAGCATGGGTTTCAAGCTTATTTATTGACGAATTTAGCACGCGCTTTGTACGCAAGAACCGCTCAATGTCACGATCTGCTCCAAAGCCTTAATCAATGTGGCGAGAAAGATGGAAGAACGCTATGGTACCCCCTACATTGAAGAATCTTTCTACGGTGTAGAGGACATGAATCGCTGTTTGCGGAATATCGACACTCACTGGTTTAACTTTTAGGGATAAAGTCTGGACGCCCCAATTCGTTCAAGAAATTAACCAAGACAAATGCATTGGATGTGGCAGATGTTTTAAAGCGTGCGGTCGGAACGTGCTCATACTACAAGCATTGAATGAAAACGGAGAGTTTGTAGAAATTTTTATATGTCATTTCGCACGCTCATTTACAATAGTTTGCCCTCGTTAACGTGAACGAATGAGTTGGTTAGAGTTGATGTAACGCTCATCTCTAACCAGGTATCTGCACTCTTCATACTCCCCTAAGTGGGCAAGAAATGGGTTTAACTTAAGTTAACTAAAAATTCAGTTAACGAAAAAGAGTCAACTCAATCTGGAGTTCTCTCTTAATAACGCACATAGTAGCCAGGAACCCATATCCGACGGTTGTGCCTTCTCTCCCAATGCCCTGGAACCCACCGCCGTCTTTCAACTCGCCGACTGAGGACTACTGGGGCTGGAGATCTGTGAAAACGAGGTCTTGCACCAACCTCAAATGCAGATGCCTGTGTTGGTATAGAAGCGATTGCGAACGGTAGAGCAAGCAATGTACCTGCAATAATACGTTTCATCAACAAATCTCCTTTGGTTAATTATATGAAGTTCAGTTGGTAAAATTTTTATCCAACTTAATATCAATGATAGAAATTGAAGCCCTCCTTCAGTAGGGAAAAATGTAACACATTCAACCATAACTTTAGTAGGATTTATATTATGACTAATGTCATGCCTTTGGTAGCCCAAACATTTTTTGGGGATTTCTGTGTTTTTTATTATATAAATCTGTGAACCCAGACAAGCTAATAGGCACTGGTATTAACCCAGTCTAAACATCGATTTGGAGTCTAAGAGGTTGTTTGAAAAGTGGTTGGCTGTGATTTTAGGCACTTATCGATCCCCCCAGCCCCCCTTAAAAAGGGGGGAAAATACTTTTAAATAGATAATGATTTTAACCATGCGACGATCTTCAGCATCCAGATGCCATAATTCTGTTATCACAGGCTTCTCATTGGCAAAATCTCGACGTAAATGCACGCCTTGGAAAGCAATAGGAAGACCAATATAATTCTCTACAATATTGAGCAATCGCTCTTCGCTTCCCCATGTATAGAATTCAGGTAAATCTGTGACAGTAAAAATTTGAGGATAGGCTGGATTTTCTGGACTTCCAAAGTTCTGCCGCTCTACACGAGCAGATAAAACTGCCTCTATTGTTAATTTAACACTGCCAGCGCTTGTTGCAGAAATTGAGAAAATTTGAGAAACTTATCCTCGTCATCCCCATCAACAAGCCTTCGCAATTCCTGACTTACGTCAAGAACTCCTTGCTTATGTTCTTAGAAGAACTTCGAGTTGTTATGTCGTTGTTGATAATAGTAAGCAACCATCTATTAGTTTCAATTCTTTCCCTGATTCCGGAAAGAAAAGGTTATGTATACAAGCTCTAATTCATGAAGGAATTGAGCAAATTATTCAAAAAAATGCAGAACAGGTCAGTCACCAAATTCCCGCAGCAGTCGATCCAAACAGTGCTCCTTCTCATTGGTTTGGCTGATATCCTATCCTCAGAGCAAGTAGTTAGCGCGATCGCAGCTGTTTAGCATATCCGTGGTAGCTGTTCTCCACTTAACATATCAACGATGCGTTGAGCGCCAATTTTACTCTTCATCGTCACCAAACCAGATGTTTTTTCAGTCACATTGCCAATAATTTGAGCAAATTTTCCTAGAGGATGCGATCGCATAATTTCTATTGCTTTTTGAGCAAATTCTGGTGGGAGAAAAGCGATAAATCTGCCTTCATTCGCCACATAAAGCGGACGCGCTCCGCTCATGGCTAAATCATTGACAGTGCCGTTGACTGCTAGCATTCCGATATCGCCGCCAGGAAAGAACAGGGGTTGAACTACATAGGAATCGGTGGTAAAAGCAATTCTGCCACTTTTGAGGTGAATTTCGGCAGCATCGTGCGGCGGTCGCTCGCCGTAGCTAAACGTTGCCAAAAACGGCGTTGCATAATAGAGGGATGATTTGGGGTTTTCTACTGTGCAATGTCCATACTGTGAGTCTACTGAAATTCGGAAAAACGGTAAACGAAGAGGTAAACAAAACCACATTTGTGTCAATTGTGGTCGTCAATTTATAAATGTTTACAGTCCACTAAGAGGGTACTCAAATGAAATCAAAAAAGAATGTTTGAGATTATACTGTAATGGCATGGGATTTAGAGCAATAGAGCGAGATAAAGCGGTTCATCATACGACTGTAATTAACTGGGTTAAACAAATTGGTGAGCAACTTCCAGACGCACCCCAAGTTCAAGAGATACCAGAAGTGGGAGAATTAGACGAACTGGAAACCTTTATAGGCTCAAAAAAACAAAGTTTGGCTATGGACTGCAGTAAATCATTTTCGTGGGGGAATTTTGGCTTGGGTGGTAGGCGATCGCAGTAGCGAAACATTTAAATTCTTGTGGGAAATTGTTTCTTGTTGGGGTTGTTATTTTTACGTAACAGATGGTTGGAAAGTTTACCCTTGTTTTCTCTCACCAGGAGACCAGATCGTAAGCAAAACCTATATGACCAGGATTGAAGGCGAAAATACTCGCTTACGCCATTATCTGGCAAGATTGCACCGAAAAACACTGTGCTATTCAAAATCAGTGGATATGCTTAAACATTCAATTCGATTGTTACTTCATTATTTAAAGTATAGGGAAATACCTGTGTTAACCTAATTGATCCCGCATTTATGCAACGCCGGATTGCGTAAAAACTCTCTCCCTATTAAAACAATATCGGCTTGACCCGTGCGGATAATACGGTCGGCTTGTTCTGCTGTTGTAATCAAACCTACAGCCCCAGTTAAGATATTTGCTTCATTGCGGATTCTGGAAGCAAACTGAGTTTGATAACCAGGTTTAAGGGGGATTTTTACATTTGGTAAAGTACCGCCACTCGAGCAATCAATTAAGTCTACGCCTAGTGACTTAAGTTTGTCTGCAAGCGCAATACTTTGCTCGATCTCCCAACCATTCTCAACCCAATCAGTTGCTGATATTCGTACCCACAAAGGGTAACCTTCCGGTATAACTGCTCGTATCGTTCGCGAAGCGCAAGCCGTACCCGGCTTATCGCACAATGTCTCTCAGAAGACGAGTCCGGTTTTCAAAACTACCTCCATAGTCATCGTCGCGATGATTAGTCAGAGGTGAGAGGAACTGGTGCAAGAGGTAGCTGTGAGCAGCGTGAATTTCAATCACTTTGAATCCTGCTTCAATAGAACGTTTGGCGGCTTGTACAAAAGCTGTGGTAATTTCTTGAATGCCAACAGTATCTAAAGCTTCAGGAACGGGGTGATTTTCATTAAAAGCGATCGCGAAGCGCAAGCTGTACCCAGCTTATCGCACTACTAGAAACCACAGGACGCCAACCACCGTTTGATTCATCTAAAATTTTTCGCTCCAACCAAAGTGCTGCAGTACTCGCTTTTCTTCCTGCATGAGCGAGTTGAATGCCCGCGAGCGCACCCAAGTTATGAATCACTGTCACAATTTTAGCAAGCTCTTCAATATGTCCGTCAGACCAAATCCCTAAATCTCGTGGACTTATGCGTCGTCCGCGTGGTTCCACTGCTGCGGCTTCTGTCAAAACTATACCCGCACCACCAACTGCACGACTTGCCTGATGAACCAAATGCCAATCATTAGCATAACCATCTGTACTGGAATATTGACACATTGGCGAGACAGCAATGCGATTGCGAAAAGTGACTGTACCAATAGTGAGTGGTTCAAATAAATGTGCCATCTTTATCTTTCCTAACTATTTGCCCACATTGTTCATTTCTTTGAGGATAACTCTTACTGCACTTGGTTGGCGTTGCCCACAAGCGCCCTGTCTAGGTGGATGAAAACTTCAGAAAATTAATCGCTCTCTCACCTCTTACCTCTACGTACTCTACGCCTCTGTGGTTAAATAAATGACTTTTGAACCGCAGAGGACACTCCAGAGCGCAGAGAGTGAAGATGAGAAATTGCCGCCAGAATCCAAATTTTATGAGTGACCTTGACAGGGCTAGCATTGCCTACCCTACGTGTATTTTACACATCAAATAGGATAATTATATTTAGTATATCTAATTATTAGATATACATAGTTTTAGGTTTACATATATTTTGTTTACAAAGGGTTGTCTTTTACCCAAATGTTATATAACAATACTAAACAAATCACCTATTAGTCGGTCAATAAACAGTATTTTAAATCCAATTTGCAAACCCTTTGACAGATTTCACGTTCCGAAAGTAATACCAATTCAGAAAAAATGCAACAGATAGTTAGGTGAGAGTCAGTCTAAGTAAGGCTTTCTCAATCCAAAACCCAAAATGGTACAACCTTTGTACAGTTTAGTAATGGGAGTTTTGCCATAAGTATGTGCATTGGATGTCATTTGCTTCGATTTTGGGTATTCGACACCTAATAAATGGCGAATATTGATTCGTTACACAAACACAGGGAAATCATCATGACTATTGCACTAGAACGTCCCAAAAAGAAAACACGTTCAGCAGAGATTCGCGAACAACTTGGATACCCCATCATTGATACTGATGTACATACCCAAGAATTTCCACCCCTGTTCTTAGATTATTTAGAGCAAGTAGGCGGTACAGCAATTGCAGAACGTTTCCAAGAACATTTACCCGGTTCATCTCGCTCTAAGTGGTTCAAGCAAACGTGGGAAGAACGTCGAGCTTACCGTACCACACGTCCTCCCTTCTGGACTCGTCCTACTGATAGTGCTTTAAATTTAGCTACCATTAGCTTACCTAAGTTGTTGCACGAGCGTTTGCAAGAAGCAGGTACAGACTTTGCTGTCGTGTATCCTAACTTAGCAACTATGGGTCCTCATATTGGTCATGAAGAAATGCGACGGGCAGTATGTCGCGCCGCTAACACCTACCATGCAGAAATTTTCCGCCCCTATTCTGACCGATTAACACCAATTGCCACTATCCCGATGCACACCCCAGAAGAGGCAATTGAAGAGTTAGAATATGCAGTAAAAGTTCTAGGGCTGAAAGCAATTCAAATTCCCGGTCATATTCGCCGTTCAATTCCCGCCTTCGAGAAGTATGGTGAGGAAGTTGCTAATGAAGCCATCTGGATTGATACCTTTGGTTTAGATAGCAAATATGATTATGACCCGTTCTGGGCGAAGTGCGTAGAACTCAAAGTTGTACCCACGACTCATTCTAGTGGTATGGGTTGGATCAATCGCCGCTCCATTTCTAACTATCAATACAACCATATTGGTCACTTTGCAGCAGCAGGTGAAGCTCTCTGCAAATCGCTGTTCTTTGGAGGTGTGACTTACCGCTTCCCCACTTTGAAATTTGCTTTTTTAGAAGGTGGTTCGGCTTGGGGTGCAAGTCTATATGCGGATTTAATTTGGCATTGGGAAACTCGCAACAAAGACCACTTGTTAGAAAATAACGACCCTGCCAAAATCAATCGTGAAGAATTGTTAGAGTATTACATTCGCTACGGTGGCGAGTTAGTACACAATCGCTTAGATGGACTAGGCAGTGGTTTAGGTTTCCATGCTGACTTAATATCCCCTATCGATCCAGGCGAGCAAGATGAATTTGCCAAAGCTGGGGTTAAGACTCCAGAAGATGTGCGCTCGCGGTTCCTAAATCATTTCTATTTTGGCACGGAGTCGGATGATACCCGTGTAGCTCATGCTTTTAACCGCAAAGCTAATCCGTATGGCGTTCGTATTAAAGCCTTTTTGGGTTCTGATTCTGGCCATTGGGACGTACCCGATATTACTGCTGTAGCTGCCAACGCCTACTCTTTTGTCGAACGTGGCATTCTCACAGAAGAGGACTTACGCTATTTCTTATTTATTCACCCATTGGAGTTGTATACCAGCCTCAACCGTGACTTCTTCAAAGGTACGTCCGTGGAAAAATATTTAGGGACTGGGGACTAGGGACTGGGGACAAGGTAGACAAGGTAGACAAGGTAGAAATAACACTCTGTTCTTGATCCCCAATACCCAATGCCCAATGCCCAATGCCCAATGCCCAATGCCCATTACCCCTTATCCCCAGAGGGGACCCCACCTGCCCCTTATCCCCAAAGGGGGCCCCTACCTTCCCCAATGCCCAATCCCCAATCGAGGAGAAGATATCATGACCATTGCTTTAGACCGTCCGACGCAAAAAACCAAGTCAGCTCAGATTCGCGAACAATTAGGTTATCCGATTATTGATACCGATGTTCATACTCAAGAATTTGAACCAGCAGTTTTGGATTATTTAGAACAAGTTGCTGGAAGTGCAATTGTCGAACGTTTCAAAGAACATTTACCAGGCGCTTCTCGCTTTAAGTGGTACAAGCAAACTTGGGAAGAACGTTTTGCTTATCGTACTAACCGTCCTAACTGGTGGGGTCGTCCGACTAAAAATACCTTAAATTTGGCTACCATCAGCTTGCCGAAGTTGTTGCACGAACGCTTGCAACAATCAGGTACAGACTTTGCTGTTGTGTACCCCAACTTGGCAACTATGGCTCCAAATATCGGTAACGAAGAAATGCGTCGAGCTGTATGCCGAGCACTTAACATTTACCATGCTGACATTTTCCGTCCCTATGCCGATCGCCTCACACCAATTGCTGCAATTCCCATGCATACTCCCCAAGAGGCGATCGAAGAATTGGAATATGCAGTGAAGGTACTGGGACTAAAAACAATTCAAATCCCTGGTTATGTTCGCCGTCCTATTCCTGCTTTTGAGAAGTATGGCAAGGAAGTCACAAACGAGGTGGTTTGGATTGATAACTTTGGTATAGATAGCGAATATGACTATGACCCATTCTGGGCAAAGTGTGTAGAACTCAAAGTTGTACCCACTACCCACGCTTCTAGTCAAGGTTGGACGACTCAACGCTCAGTGACTAATGCTCAATACAATCATATTAATCACTTTGCCTTTGCAGCAGAAGCACTGTGCAAATCTCTATTCTTCGGTGGCGTTACCCGTCGCTTCCCTACCTTAAAATTTGCTTTTATGGAAGGTGGTGCAGCTTGGGGTGCGAGTCTTTATGCTGATATCCTTTGGCATTGGGAAACTCGTAACAAAGAACATTTGTTGAAAAATAATAACCCTGCTATTTTAGATCGAGAAGCACTCAAAGAACTCTACATTCGTTATGGTGGAGAACTAGTGCGCGATCGCTTGGATGGACTAGGTGATGGTCTGGGATTCCACAGCCAACATTTTGCTCCTCTCGATCCGGGCGAATTAGATGAATTTGCAGATGCAGGAATTGAGAAGCCAGAAGATGTGCGCGATCGCTTCCTGAATCATTTCTACTTTGGTACTGAATCAGATGATACCCGTGTAGCTCAAGCCTTTAACCGTGCAGCTCTTCCCTTTGGCGAGCGTGTCAAAGCTTTCTTAGGTTCTGATTCTGGTCACTGGGATGTACCTGATATCACCACCGTCACCGCCAACGCTTATGCCTTAGTAGAAGGGGAAATTATTACCGAAGACGATTTACGCTATTTCTTGTCAATTCACCCATTGGAATTATACACCAGTCTCAATCGTGACTTTTTCAAGGGTACAGCTATTGAGCAACAAGCAGAGGAATACTTAGCGAGTGTCGATCGCTAAAAGCATTCTATTTGCAAGAGCTTTCACTTCGCCAGAGCGATCGCATGACTGGTGCGATCGCGTTTTTTTAACCTAATGATAAGAATACTAAGTATTTGCTTCACTAACTTTACGTTCGACTAATATAGATCTAGAAGAGTTAACTGTAATGCTCAAGTCCGAGCGAACTTTTGACCGTTATAAAAAGATTGTAGACGTTTACAAAAGGAAGACACTGATGGAACAAAATCATAGAGAACATTTTGATGAAGACAAACTGAGATTAAGTTCTTTTCAAATGCCACCTGCTCTGAAATCTTTAAATGTTTGTTGTTTTGTTCTTGGAGAAAGTGTATCTTTTTTTGGTTCTTGGATGACCCAAATAGCCTTGGTATGGATGGTTTATCAATTAACAAATTCAGCCGTGTTAGTTGGTGTTGCTGGATTTACCAATCAAGCGATGGGTTTGATTATTACACCTTTGGTAGGAGTTTTATTGGATCGCTGGAATGTTCGATATGTATTACTGATAACTCAATTATTATCCATTCTTTTATCCTCTCTTCTGACTCTTCTAACTCTTAACGGTCATCTCAACGTTATATGGATTATTGTCATTGGTACTTTTCAGGGAACAATAAAAGCTTTCGATCTACCAGCCCGCTTGGTAACAATTCCCAGGCTTGTAGAAGATAAAGCAGAGACTTACAGCGCTATTTCCATCCATTCTTTCTCGATTAATACAGCTAAGTTTGCCAGCCCTATGATTGCAGGTATACTACTTGCAAGATCGGGAGCAGCAGCTTGTTTTTTAATAGATACTATTACTTATATACCCTTTATCTCTGCAATTTTAACAACTCAAATTAGAGCAGTTTCTAAAAATTCCTCATCTAAAAAAACTTCTTTTTTGAAGAATTTGAAAGAAGGATTTGTTTTTGCTTATGATTTTTTGCCTATAAGATATGCTTTTGTGTTACAGATCGTTATTTGCTTTATGGCAATGACTCATGTTAACCTAATGCCTATTTTTACTCAAAAAATATTGTCTGGTAATGCAGAAACTATGGGATTTTTGATGACAGCTTCAGCTTTAGGTTCTATAATTGCTGGTCTTTATCTTATTCTTCGCAAGCAAGTTATAGGTTTAGAAAAAGTTATAACACGTTCTACAGTAATTTTAGGCTTAGGCTTAATGCTTTTTTCTCGTTCTAACAGTATAGAAATTTGTCTGATTTTCATTTTTCTAGTAGGTATGAGTAATACTTTAACGCTAGCTGCAATTGGGAACTTTGTACAATCAATTTTACCAGACGAAGATAAACGAGGTAGGGTAACCAGTATATTTACAACAGGTTTTTTGGGAGTATTGCCTTTTGGTAATTTGTTTTTTGGTGGATTAACAAACCAAATTGGAGTTGCAAATGCTCTATTTTTTGGTGGGATGTGTTGTCTTTTAGGAGCTTTTTATTTTTCCAGACAAGAATCTAAAATGAGAAGTATATTACATTCAATATATGTAAAGATGGGATTAATAGTAACCAGTGACCAGTGAATAGCAGTCCGTGTAGAAGTTATCAATACCTCTCCCTTGTCTTCCTTATTCTGACACTATAAGTTGTTGTGTCAGTAGAGATGGCTTAACCCACTAAGTGATTTAGACCAAGCACGCCGTCAGTTCATCCATCTCTAATTCCATTACAAATTATGTTGTTATGTCCTTGCTTGTTTAACACATCGCGTATTCTTTCCGCCTTCCTGACATTTATCAAAAGTAATTTTTTTAGTAACAATTTCTTGTCTTATATTCAATACCTTCTCTTGAATTTGTTTGGGAACCATCGTTCCAAACTTTCCCAAGTTTAATATCTCTGGTTTTTCTAAACCTATTGTATAAATTTGACCTTTAATTTGATTTTGTTTTGCTAGTTCTGCTAAAAAAGCTATTGCTAAGTCAAGTCGTTTGACAGCACTCGTTAAAACAGCTTTAGGTGCGACTTCTAGCTGATCTAGAGTATTACCAAAAGCGTAAACTCCCTTTTCACTAGCTGTTTGCAAGACAGTAGGTGAGGCAGTATCCAACCACTGATAGATAACATCAGCACCGGAAGAAATAATGGCAACAGTTGCTTCTTTTGCTTTAGCAACATCATTCCAATCCCCTGTAAATGTGGAGCTAATTTTGATATCGGGCTTGATAGATTTTGCTCCTAATTCAAAACCACGCAATTCCTGTTGAGTTGCTTCAAATTCTTGTCCGGCAATGTATGCTAACTTATTAGATTTTGTCATTGATGCACCAATAATTCCACATAAGTAGCTTGCTTGCAGATGATCTATCCTCAAAGAAGCTATGTTAGTCCCACTGACTGCTCCATTAACACCAACAAAAAAAGTTTTAGGAAACTTGGGCGCAACCTGTTGAATTGCTGCATCAAATTGTCCTCCATGAGCAACAATTAGGTTATACCCCCGACGTGCAAAGTCTGAAAGTGCCTCCGTTTGGTCTGCTTGTGGAACTTGTTCGACATAAGCCGTTTCAGCACTCAGTTTTTGTTTGGCTAGCTGTAACCCTTCGTAACCCGATTGATTCCACGCTTTATCTGTAATAACGCCAGGAAGTGCGATCGCTATTTTAAATCCTCCACTATCTCCTGTCTTTACTGACTTATTACTGCAAGCTTTCAATAGTAAACTAGTACTTAAAGTAGCTGAACTATATAAAAGAAACTGACGCCTGCTAAAGTTTGCTGCCATATATAAGCCTTAAAAGGTATAAAGTATAAAGAATAAAGGATAAACTGATAATTTTCCATTTAAATGTAACGATCTATGACGATATCAAAGACAGTGCAGCAGTTACAGGCTCAATGGATAACCCCTGAGAACTTTCGCCGATACGGACAGGTAATTTTTTCCAGTCAAGACGGTAAATACTTTGATGGAGAAGATGCTCAATTGGTACTCAATAAAGGCACTCCACGCTTTTATATCATGCAACTACAAAGTAGAGGGCAGAAATTTCACAAAATTACCCGCCACGTGCAATGCACTCAGTGCTTGGGTTCCTTGGACGGAAAAGATTGGTTAATGGCAGTTTGTCCTCCTAAGAATGACTTGAATGAACCAGTATTAGAGGATATAGCAGCTTTTCGTATTCCAGGAAATTGCTTTATCAAGTTAGAAGTAGGGACTTGGCATGCTGGACCTTACTTTGAACACGAGGTTGTAGATTTTTACAATTTAGAATTGAGCGATACCAATGTTGTAGACCATTTCACTCACGATTTTCTCAAAAGTCATAATTTGGAGTTTGAGATGGTGTGACCATTACCAGTCCTGTAGTATTTAGTTGACCGCCTAGTATGCCTAAATCTCTACCCCCTATTCCCTGTATCTAACACCATAGAATGAAATTCGTGTCTAGTCTCAACTTTTAGATATCGCTCTTGTAAAGGTTGCCATTGCTGCCATAACTGATAACGATTTTCCGCTAGCAAAGTTGCTAGTGTGGGAAACTGAGTTTGAACATCTGATTTCAAAGCGTGAGTAAGCCATCCTGCCAAAACAACACTATCTTGCATTCCGCCCAAAATTTCTTGAATATTTTTGATTTCTTCTATGTAAGCTGTGTAAGGCTCGTCATAGATGTCAGAGAATAACTCCATCTGATAGCGCAGGCGTTTAGCTTGTTTCCGCAAACTATGAAGTGTTTCCCCTTTTTCTGACAATTGTTGCTCTACTTTTGCTGCTTTCCAGTTTTTGGAAATAACAATTTCTGTTTCCTGTAACTGAGTTCCAATAAGCCATCCTGGATGTAAAAAAAATTCACTAATTTCAGGTAAAAGCAAATCTGGTAACACTTGCTCAATTGCCATATTTCCAAGTGGTTGGTAGGTTGGTTCTTCTAACCACTCTTGCAATTTCCCTTTGAGAGATTTGTAACGCTCATTCTTTAATGTTGCTTTTACATCTGAGAGAGCATCTTCACGTTGTTCTTTCAAAACATCCAAAGCTACTTGCAATTGCTCCTGTTCTTTACGGGATAAACGCGGTCGGTAAATATTTTCCAAAGTTTCTTTAAGCACATCTAAATCTCTAAGATTACCCAAGCAACGTGCTATTTTTCCAATATTTTTATTACTAACTGCCTTTGGCAAATCTAAAGCCGGAGCAAAGCTTGTTACAGTGGTACGCAAGCGCCGCATTCCTACTCTCATTTGATGCAGTGCTTCGGGATCTTTATCTTTTTTGACTGCTGCTTCCCACTTTACCGTTTTCTTCAAATGTTTCTGAAGCGCTGAATGAGCACAATTTCCTAAAGTTTTTTTTTGCTTAGGTTTTGAAGCTAATGTCATAGTAATTGATACACCTATAATACCAAATATTTCATTGCACCAAGTTCTTGAATAGTATCATTTAGTGAAAAATGCACACAGTGTTTTGGTAGCTAATTACATTATTTCTTTATATTTTTTTACTTAAATTTAAGCTTTGTGTATTAATTTAGTAGATTTTTATATAAATTGTAATCATCCATATGAAAGATTTTTACTTAATCACACCTTACGGAAAATACTGATGCTATAGTTATATAGTAATTAGAAATGATTGGTGAAAATTTCTAAGTAGGGTAGGCATTGCCCACCAATAGAGTTTTGGTGGGCAATGCCCACCCTACTACTTATATTTCAAAAATCAAAGACGAGACATATAAGTAACAAAATACAATTAAAAATTGACTAAATTTATAATGAAAAATACAACTTCATTGATACAGCAGGTTTTACTTACATTCAGTGCTAGTGATTTTACAAAATATAGAGACGATCTTTCTGCAGTACTATTCACAAAAGAAAAATACCTGTGGTTGGGTTCAGATGAAACCTCAACTCTTGAACGCCTTTGTTTAATCGAAAATAATCAATTTGCAGAACACAAGCAATTTCATGTAGCAAATTTTATAAATTTACCGGCTCCAGAAGAAGAAGAGATCGATATAGAAGGACTTGCTCTTAACGAACATTATTTATGGATTGTTGGTTCTCACAGCTATAAACGGAAGAAAACTAAATCTAATAAATCGGATGAAAAAAATATTAAAAGACTAACAAAAGTGGAATCAGAACCAAATAGATATTTTATAGGACGTATTCCCTATGTAAATGGAGAATTATTTCCATCTTGTCCGCACCCTCAAAATTCCGATAAAGTTTTATCTGCAGCAAAATTGGAGGTAACCGACAATGGTAACTTGCTCATGGAGGCATTAGCAAATGACCCTCATTTGGGTGTTTTTGTGCAAGCAGAAATCCCAGGAAAAGACAATGGCTTTGATGTTGAGGGAATTACTATTCATCAAAACAGAATTTTTATGGGTTTGCGCGGTCCTGTTTTGCGGGGCTGGGCGATTGTACTAGAAATAGAATTAGAAGATTCTAGCCCTGGACTGATGAAATTAAGAGAAATTGGAGAAGAAGGACATAAGTATAAAAAGTATTTTCTTTCTTTAAATGGTTTGGGAATAAGAGATATATTTTTCACCGGTCAAGAGTTTATTATTCTAGCAGGACCTACTATGGATTTAGATGGTCCCGTACAAGTGTATAGTTTGAAAAATGATGGAAATTTGCAAGACAATATCTTGTATTATCCAAAGGTTGTACTCGACATTCCTTATGGCAATAAAGACGACCATGCAGAAGGAATAACTCCATACCAAGATATAACTGGGGTTCCTTCATTGTTGGTAGTTTATGATTCTCCCAGTAAGAAGAGACTAGTAGACGATACAGGTGTGATGGCAGATGTATTTCAGTTAGATGCTATAGGTTAGTGGATATTGCTTGTACCGGACACGTAGGAATACACTGTTCGCAGACAATACAGCGCGATCGCGTGAATGTCAGTTTGTAACTTTGGGGATCTAGGTTGAGGGCTTCTGTGGGACAGACTCCCGTACATAATCCGCAATGCACGCACAAGTCTTCATCAATCATGATTTCTCCTAAAGCCTGAGAAACATTGATATTTTGCGATCGCATCCACTCTATCGCTGCATCCAATTCATCAATATCGCCTGACAATTCTACCACCAATTTACCAATCTGATTGGGAGCTACTTGAGCGCGGATGATATTTGCTGCTACATTAAAGTCTCGCGCCAATCGGTAAGTCACAGGCATTTGAACAACTCGTCTGGGAAAAGACAGGGTAACTCGTTTTTTCACGTTTATACCATTTTGGATTTTAGATGCGTGGATGCGTGGATTAAGAAAACACTGCATCTACTCTATTGTATATATCCCGTTTTACTTGGTGAACGCGCCGAACAACAAGCTAAACTGAAGATACTAGCAATTAATATCTTTTAATAATTCTGTTATGAGTCCGGAATCACCTGTTAACTCAGAAGAAAAATCTGAATTCTCTGTAGTACCGCGCTTGAGAAACTTCTTAGTTGCAACAGTTGCGATCGCTCTTAGCGTTGCTCTATTTTTAGGGTTAAGGACAGACACAACGTCAGCCTCCCTAACTCAGTTAGACGAGCATTCAACACCATTGGAAGTCGCTTTAACCAATGATAAACCCTCATTCGTAGAATTTTATGCGAACTGGTGTACTGTTTGCCAAAAAATGGCACCAGACATTGCCCAACTAGAACAAGAGTACGCTAATAAAGTTAACTTTGTCATGTTGAATGTAGATAATACCAAGTGGTTGCCAGAAATGTTGAAGTATCGTGTGGATGGTATCCCTCACTTCGTGTATTTAAGTAAAAATGGCGAACCCATTACACAGGCAATTGGCGATCAACCTCGTACCGTCCTAGCAAGTAATTTAGAAGCTCTAGTTGTTGGTTCTCCTCTACCATATGCTCGAGCGAGTGGTAAAATTTCCCAATTTTCTGCACCAGTTGCACCAACAAACACTCAAGACGATCCCCGCAGTCACGGAAGTCAAGTTGTTAATTAAGTATCACTCCATTATACAATACAAACCCAAAATTACCCAAGGCGCTTACATTGTTCGTCATTAGTCTAGCTGAACTTTATTCCACTCCCAATACTACTCGGTTAAGTAGGGTGGGCAGTGCCCACCATTAGCTGTTGGTGGGCACTGCCCACCCTACTACGTATTTAGCAGAGGTTACTGGGGAGGAAAAAAGGCAAAACACGACAAGTATTTATTCCACTCCTGCATATAGGATGGGCTGTCTTCCCTACCTACACCCATAAGTAATCTCTTGTAGGTAGGGAAGACAGCCCATCCATTTAATGTTGGTGGGCACTGCCCACCCTACTGCCATTAACATGGGGGGACATCTTGCTAACGGTTACCGCTTCACAGAATGCTTGCCATTGCCATTACCAACCACTATAGAATCACCTACAGCATACTCGCGAGTATCAATCACCTCCATTGCCATAGGATTGTCAATAACATTTTCCTTCTTCTCCTCAGTCTTAAACACCGCAACAGAATTTTGCAATTGCTTTGCCACATCTACAGTTCGATCCAAAGAACTAGAAACCAAACGCGAAAATTCACTCGTATGGAAAGAATCATTAGCAATCTGCTTCATCAATGACGCCACTAACTCTGAAGTTTGCGCTTGGGATACCGTTGCATCAGAAATTAACTGCACTAACTTATCAATTTGACGGGACACATCTAAAATTTCCCCAAGTTGTATCTTCGTATCTCTCACCAAATCTGTCCCCTCTACCACTTGAATCATTCCCTCTTCCACAGCTTTCACTACATCCGTAGTTTCCACCTGAATATTATCGACAATTAGCTCAATTTCTTGAATCGCTTGTGTGGATTGAGCCGCTAATTGACTCACTTCTTCTGCTACCACAGCAAAAGCTCGACCTTCTGCACCCACCTTTGCTGCTTCAATACTCGTATTAATTGCAATAATATTGGTTTGCATAGCAATTTGCTTAATCAAAGCCACCACTCTGTAAATCTCTTGAGAAGATTCACCCAATCGCTTCACTTTCTTAGCGGCTTCTGACATGGTTAAACGCAAATTCGTAATGCTACTAACTGTCAGATCCATCGAATTCTTCCCAAGTTCAGCAGTTGTGGAAGCGGTACGAGCCATAATTGCAGCTTGGTAGGCGCTATCAGCCACAGCTTTAATGGAAAGCACCATTGCATCTAGAGACTGTAAAGTGTTAGTAATTTCCTCAGCTTGTTTCAAAGCATCATCTGCCAACAAACGTATTGCCTCTGAGTTTTCCCCAACATAAACATTCACCTGTTTGGCAGTGTGTTTCACCTGAACCACAATGTGCTGTAAATTTTCAATAATGGCATTGAAAAAGTCAGCGACAACCCCAATTTCCCCAGTAGAAATTTCTGCACGTACTGTCAAGTTACCTTTAGACACTTCCCGAACATCATTCAGCAATGCCACGACTTGCTGTTGCAACATTTCCTTACTACGTCGCAACATTTCTTGTGCCTGTGTCCGTTCCGTAATATCCGCTTGTACTCCAATAAAATGAATCACCCGTCCCGAAGCATCTCGTACTGGTGAAATCGACAACTGATTCCAAAAAGGAGTCCCATCTTTACGATAATTCTTAATTGCAACTTGGCAATCCCGCTCTTCCTTAATAGCGTCTTGCATCTCTTTCACTGTTACAGGATCTGTCTCAGACCCTTGTAAAAAACGGCAATTCTTCCCTACTACTTCCTCTTGGGTATAACCCGTTATTGCTTCAAATGCAGCATTGCAAAAAATAATCGGGTTATCTGGCTGACGCGGATCTGTAATCAGAATACCATTGCTAGCTGCAGCAACAGCGCGATCGCGCAACCGTAAAACTTCCTGTGCTTGCTGCAATTCGTGCAACAAACTCGCTTGTTCTAAAGCAATCCCTACCTGAATTGCCAATTGTCGGAATAACTCAACCTCCGTCTTTTGCCAAAGCCGAAAACCGCTACACTCGTGGCAAAACAGCAAACCTTCAAGTTGATTATTTTTTAAAATCGGTGCTGCCATATAAGCCTTAATTTGGAAAGATTCTAAAATCTCCAAATGTTCGCGAGCAAAACCCACATCGTAAATATTATTAGTCACCCAAATCCGATTGCCATAGTGAGTTTCAATATAACGTTCCCAAAAAGAATCATTTACTATATGCCCTAGAAGAGGATTCCAATGTGACGCTACCGTTTCAGCAATAATTGTGCCACTCCAGTCAGGATTGAAGCGGTAGATAACCACCCGGTCTGTACCCAAAGCTTGCTGCACTTCATTAACAGCCCTATTAAGCACATCATCCAACTTTAGAGAACGACGAATACGGAGAGTCATTTCTGTAAATTGTTGCGCCCGCAAAACTTCCGCTTCCTGCTGTCTCAACAGTATAGCTTGGGCTGACATCCGGCGATCGACAAAAGATGTCAGTAGCGTAAAACCCAAAATCATGACAGTAGAAGCCCCAATCCCAGTTGCGAGCCAGGTGAAAGATGAATTTGCCTGACTTGCCAACACCGAACCCACAATCTGAGTTGGCTTGAAAGAAGCTGCTGCCATTCCTGTGTAGTGCATACCAGCGATCGCACATCCCATGAGCAACGCACTTAATATCCGCGATGACCTTCCCGTGCGACTCGTTTGCATCCGGAAGTGAAAAGCAATCCATAAAGCGGCGATAGATGCAGCAATTGCAACAGCCACTGACAGTAAAAACAGCACGGGATCGTAATGAGTGCGAGCCTCCATCCGCATCGCCGCCATTCCAATGTAGTGCATGGCAGCAATCCCTATACCCATTAACACACCCCCAAACAGCAGGCGTTGCCAACTCAAAAATTTGCGACTTGCAAGAAAGAGTGCTCCTCCCGAAGCCAAGATAGCAGGTAGCGTTGATAAAATAACAGTCCCCACGTCATAGGCAATAGGCACTGGCAAATTAAAAGCTAGCATAGCGACAAAGTGCATCGACCAGATACCAATCCCCATCGTGATACTACCGCCAATCAACCAAGCCAGTCTAACCATTTTCTCAGCCGCTGTCACCCGCCCTGCTAAGTCTAGAGCCGTGTAAGATGATAGTATTGAGATCGCTACAGATAGCGCCACTAAGCCTTGGTCGTAGGTACTACTCATCATTGGTAAATTCCCCTGCTATTTTAAAACAAACTGTTTGAATAGTTTATTAAACTCTTATTCCTTGTATCTTTTATTATCAGTATTTTATCACCACAAACAGACACATAAATTTGGTAGTGCTTTCAGCAAGCAATGTCATTTTTCATAAGAGATATTTTGGCATAAAAAAAAATTCCATAAAAGCTCTTCCACATAATTTTTTTTTCAAACAATCAAAAATGAAAAAAATAAAAGCCACAAGCGCGAATATATCTTGCTTGCAGCTGAACCGCTATTATCCCCATTTGAACTCTCTATATCCTAGATTTTAAACCATAACTAAGAGATTTTTTAAGTAGGAAAAGTAGGATAGTTACTATATTTTCAAAAAAATTTAGGTTAAAAAGTAGGAAAAATATTAAAAAATAACATATTCTTATATATTTAACATTTATAGAAAATTGACTATTCCTGCCTGATATATAGGACTCCTATTTGATTCTTGAACTATACATAGGTAGGGCTTTAGCCCACCACATAAGGCTTTTGTGCGGCATAGCCCTACCTACAGTACTTAAAAACTAGTCACTGGTTACTGCTAAAACCTGCTCTGTTTTGAAAACACCAACAGAAGCCTGGAACTCTTGAGCCATCTCAACAGTTTGTAGTAAAGAAGTAGAAACCTGACGAGATAAATCGCTTGTATGCAAAGAACCTTCAGCAATTTGCTTCATCAAGCATACCACTGCTTGAGAAGTGGCTGCTTGAGAAACGGTAGTATCGGAAATAGAATGCAGTAAATTATCAATTCGGGACGAAAAATCTAATATCTCACCAAGCTGAATCTTGGCATCTCTAACACACTCAGTCCCATCTACAACTTGTGTCAATCCCTGTTCTACAGCTTTGATTGCGGCTCTTGCCTCTAACTGAATATTATCGACAATTTGTTCGATATCTTTCGTTGCTTGAGCGGCGCGAAGAGCTAATCCACCGACTTCTTCTGCAACTACGGCAAAGGCTTGACCTTCTGCACCAACTTTTGCGGCTTCAATACTCGTGTTAATGGAGAGGACGTTGGTTTGCAAGGCAATTTGGTTAATCAAGGACACGACTTTGGTAATTTCTTGAGATGCTTCACCCAATCTCTTAACTTTTTTGGCAGTCTCTGAAATGGTCAACCGCAAGTTCATAATACTATTAACAGTACGTTCCATAACATTTTTTCCTGCTTCGGCAGTTGTCGATGCACTGCGAGCCATCTCTGTTGCTTGATGAGCTTTATTTGCCACATCTTGAATTGACAGCGCCATAGAATCTAATGATTCTAAAATATAGTTAATCTCTTCGGCTTGTTCGAGTGCTTCATCTGCTAACTCGTGCATTGCTTCTGAATTGTTTCCAACTGAAACGTTTACTTGTTGGGCTGTATTTTTTACAGATATGACAATTTGTTGCAGGCTTCCAATGATGAGATTGAAAAAGTCGGCTATGACTCCGATTTCGCCTGTTGCGATTTCTGCACGCACGGTCAAATCGCCTTTACCAGCTTCTTGAACGTCATTGAGCAGTTCTACGACTTGTCTTTGCAAAGTCTCTTTACTGGATTGCAATTGTTCTTGTGCTTGCACTCTGTCTGTTATATCTGCTTGCACTCCAATGAAATGACTCACCTGTCCCGAAGCATCTTTCACTGGTGAAACTGTCAATTGATTCCAGAAGGATGTGCCATCTTTACGATAGTTCTTGATAATGACTTGGCAATCACGTCCTTGTTGTAAGGCATCGCGTATTTCTCGAATAGTATTGGGGTCTGTGTCTGTTCCTTGCAAAAAGCGACAATTGCGTCCTATAACTTCTTGGGGAGAATAGCCTGTAGTGGTTTCAAAAGCTGCATTGCAAAAGATGATGGGATTGTCTGATTGCCTTGCGTCGGTAATAATGATGGCATTACTTGCTGCAGCGATCGCGCGATCGCGCAACCACAAAACTTCTTGTGCCTCTCGCAATTCGTGTAACAGATTTGCATGTTCTATGGCGATACTGACTTGAATTGCTAACTGCCCGAACAAATCGACTTCCGACTGCTGCCAATTCCGAAATTTAGAACATTGATGACCGCACAATAAGCCAACAAGGCGATCGTTAAACACAATTGGTGCAACCACATTTGCCTTCACTTGAAGGTTTTCTAAAATTTCTCGGTGGCAATCTGTAAAACCTACTTCGTAAATGTTATTTGTTGCTCTCACTCTTCCATTTTTGTACAACTCCCTACAGTGTTCATTCATTGGATCGTTCAATGTCTTACCTAATGTTCGCATCCAAGTACCTACAACAGATTCGGCAATAATCGTGCCACTCCAATCAGGCTTGAAGCGATAAATGACAACACGATCTATATTTAATGCTTGACGAATCTCATTGACAGCCGTGTTGAGCACATCATCTAAACTCAACCATCGTCGGATTCGGAGAGTCATATCTGTAAATTGTTGCGATCGCAAAGCATCTGCTTGTTGCTGTTTAAGTATTTTGGTTTGAGTATATAAATGTCTATCTACCAGAGAAGTGAGTAGTGTAAAACCCAGGATGATAAAAGTTGCCAGTCCTAAACAAATGCCTAACAGACCATCATCTGTTTGAACTTCTTCTACAAAGGCAACTGTCTTGACTAACTTATTAGGTGTAAAAGAAGCAGCAGCCATACCCGTATAATGCATACCGGAAATAGCAATTCCCATTGCGATCGCACTAGAAATCTTCACAAAGCTGCTAGCCTTGGTTTTTCGGGTGTAAAAGCCCAGCCATAAGGCTGTAATTGAGGCAGCAACAGCGACAATTAAAGAACCTGCAAACCAAAAAGGATCGTACTGTGTCTTTGCTTCCATCTGCATTGCCCCCATACCCGCATAGTGCATAGAGGCAATACCCAAACCCATGAACACCCCTCCAATTAACAACCTCCCAAAGCCTAAAGCTGGGCTACTTACTAAGAAAAGTGCGGCTCCTGAAGCAATAATTGCAGGTAGGATTGAGAAAAGAACTTTACTGAAATCGTAGGAAACAGGTGTTGATAGGCTGAGGGCTAACATAGCAACAAAGTGCATCGACCAGATTCCAATGCCAATTGCGATTGCACCTCCAATTAACCAAGCCGTCCTAACTTTTTTACTGACAGCACTCATGTGTCCGGCTAAGTTTAACCCGGTATAAGAAGCAAAGATCGCGAGCGCTATTGATAATACCACTAAATTTGGGTTGTAGGTGCTATTCATTAATTTTCCCTGATAGTTGTTGGTGGTTAGTTGTTATTTGTTATTTGGAGCGTTAAGCCTTGTGCCTGTGTGTACAGCATTTTGCCGTCAATGAAATACACATTTAGCGAAATAAAACTTATGGAGTTGGCATCCTGACTGTCCTTCCGTTCCGCTAAATTTTCCTACCTCCGATATATTTTTTCTTTATGTCTTCCCCTATTAGGTAGATTATCTTTGAATTAAGTCTTTATAAAATTAAAATGATATTGGGTTAAATTCTGGATAAATGTCTTCCTCCATTCGGTAGAATTATATCTGAATTAAGTATTCATAAAGTTAAAATGATATTTGGTTAAATCTTAGATAAATTCTGAACTTAGCAGCATTAACTGTTGCAAGTAGCTGCTATTATTACATGAATATTTTTTGGTTAAAATAGATTTTTTTTTAATAGTTCAAAGACCTAAAAAATATATAATTTATCGAAAGAATAGATATACAGCATTTTTCAGGTAAGTGCAACAAAGCAAAATATATCTGGTGGTTCGGGAGCAGTATCTCATTTTCTCTACTGACAGCGATCGCATCTGTTAGTTATAACTGTGAAGTTATTTGATTTGTAGAGGTGTTTTGGAGTTTTTGTAGTATAATGTAATATAAGTTTTACTAAAAGAGAATGCTCCTGACCATCACCACTACGCACAACCCGACAACCGATCTAGGTTACCTACTACACAAACACCCAGATCGCTGCCAATCCTTCTCCCTTTCCTTTGGACAAGCACACATTTTTTACCCAGAGGTAAGGGAAGACAGATGCACGGCGGCGTTGTTATTGGATATCGACCCAGTAAAGTTGGTGCGGGGACGTGGTACAACTTTAGCGGAGTATGTGAGCGATCGCCCTTATGTAGCATCTTCGTTTTTTAGTGTTGCGATCGCACAAGTTTTCAGTACAGCCCTTGCAGGGCGGTGTAAAGAAAGACCAGAGATAGTACAAACACCCATACCCCTAGTCGCCAAACTCAGTGTCTTACCGTGTCGGGGTGGTGAAGTTTTTTTGCGACAGTTGTTTGAACCATTAGGTTATACTGTCGTTGCCGAAAGTCATCAATTAGATGAAGAATTCCCCGATTGGGGACAGAGCCGATATTACACCGTAAAATTGCAACATACTTTACCTCTGACCGATTTACTCAGTCATCTATACGTACTCATTCCTGTTTTAGACGATGAGAAACACTACTGGGTCAATGATGAAGAAGTAGAAAAACTGTTGCGTCATGGAGAAGGATGGTTAACAGCACATCCTGCAAGACAAGAAATTACCCGTCGCTACCTAAAACGACAGCACCGTCTCACCCGTTCTGCTTTAGCAAAATTAGCAGAAGAAGACCAACCCGATCCAGATTCCATCCAAGAAAGCCATGCTGAGGAAGAAGCAGAAGTAGAAAAGCCCATCAGTTTAAATCAGCAGAGGTTAAATGCAGTTGTAGCCGCTTTAAAAGAAAACAGTGCAAAGCGAGTTATCGATTTAGGCTGCGGTCAGGGCAGCTTAATGAGGGTACTACTTCAAGATAGCTTTTTTGAACAGATTACAGGTGTAGACGTATCCTATCGTTCCCTAGAGGTTGCACGAGAAAGATTAGACCGCTTGCGCCTACCAAGAAACCAGTGGAACCGGATGCAACTCTTTCAAAGTGCGCTGACTTACCAAGATAAGCGTTTTGTCGGATACGATGCAGCCACTGCGATCGAAGTCATAGAGCATCTCGATTTACCCCGTCTTGCAGCCTTTGAGCGATCGCTCTTCGAGTTTGCCCAACCAAAAATAGCTATAGTCACCACTCCCAATATTGAATACAACATCAAATTTGAGAACTTACCAGCAGGAAAACTACGCCATAAAGACCATCGTTTCGAGTGGACCCGTCAAGAATTTCAAACTTGGGCAAATTCCGTAGTAGAACGTTTTGGTTACACAGTGCAATTTCAATCAATTGGACTAGAAGATCCAGAAGTAGGTTCGCCCACACAAATGGCAGTGTTTAACAGTGACCAGTGACCAGTGACCAGTGACCAGTGAGCACCCAACTAACAGCTAATAACTAACGACTAACGACTAACAATTAACAATTAATAAATGAAATTTGATGAACTAGATAGCAAAATGCGGGTCTTTGAGACAGCACACGACCATTGTGTACTGCCCGGACTTTATATAGTAGCAAGATTAGATGGGCGTGGATTTACTCGCTTGACTAAGGAAGTTCATCAATTTGAAGCTCCTTATGATGAAAAATTTCGTGACATGATGCTAATAACAACTGAATATTTAATGAATTGTGGAATAGATATTATTTATGGCTATAACCAAAGTGATGAAATTTCTTTACTATTTGCTCGTAACGAAAGCACTTTTGGTCGCAAATTAAGGAAACTAAATTCGGTTTTAGCAGGAGAAGCAAGTGCCAAGTTTTCTTTACTTCTTGGCGATATTGGTGCTTTTGATTGCCGCATATCTCAACTTCCCAATATAGAAGAAGTTGTCAATTATTTTCGTTGGCGACATGAAGACGCTCATAGAAATTCCTTAAACTCCCATTGTTACTGGAGTTTGCGGCAGGATGGTCATAATGCTACTCAAGCTACCAAAAGACTTCAGAATATGTCTGTTGCGGATAAAAACGAACTTTTATTCCAGTACGGTATTAATTTTAATCAATTACCCAACTGGCAAAAACGAGGTGTGGGATTGTATTGGGAAGAATATGAAAAATTGGGTTACAATCCCATGATTGGTGAAGTTATTCCCACCACACGACGGCGTATTCACTATGATTTTAATTTGCTAATGAAGGATGAATATAGTGAGTTTTTACAAAAGTTGTTAATGGCTAATGGTTAATCTATATTTATGTACCCGTTTCCTGCGCTATCTTGAGGAACAGCAGATAGCATCTTCTCGCATTTATATAGCACGAGCGACAAAAACAATGCTGTGTGCGTTACATAAATATTGCATTTTAATGATTCTTGAAAAATCAAAAAAATGTATAAAGCTTAAATTTTTTACTACTATTTAATCGTATATTTAAATGAACGCTAAATAAAAATTTTTAACATCCATGACTGATAATAACGAAGCTAACAAAAATAATGAGAATAAATATAAAAAAACACAAACTAAATATGATTCTCCGTGGAAAGACATTTTACAAACATATTTTAAAGAATTCATGCAGTTCTTTTTCCCTGCTGCACACGACCTAATTGATTGGACAAAAAAAATTGAATTTCTTGACAAAGAACTGGAAGAAGTCACCAAAGACGCAGAAATCGGGCGTCGTTTTGCAGATAAGTTGGTAAAACTCTATTTAAAGAATGGTGAAGAAGAGTGGCTGTTAGTGCATGTCGAAGTTCAATCTCAAGAAGAGTCGGACTTCGCTGCACGGATATATACTTATAACTATCGAATCTATGATAGATATAAAAAGACAGTAGTCTCCCTGGCAATTCTTGGTGACAGCAACCCAAATTGGAAACCATCAGAGTTTGGTTACAGTTTATTTGGCTGTACATTGAATTTTCAATTCCCAGTTGTTAAATTAGTAGATTATCAGCAAAGATTATCCGAGTTGGAAAAAGACAACAATCCCTTTGCAACCGTAGTGATGGCACACCTGGCAGCACTCAATACTACCAGCAACCGTGACGAGCGGAAAGTACAAAAACTAGCATTGGTAAGGAGATTATACGAACAGGGGTTAAAAGAACAAGATGTGATTAATTTATTTGCTTTCATTGACTGGATGATGACGCTACCACCAAATTTGGAAGCAGAGTTTAATAGAGAAGTAAAACAACTGGAGGCAAGACAAACTATGAAATACATCACTTCTATAGAACGCAATGCAAGAGCAGAAGGCAAAGAGGAAGGTAAAAGGGAAGGCAAAGAGGAAGGTATAAAGGAAGGGAAAAAGGAAACCCTGCTCAAGGCTATATCTTTGGGATTAAGGCTGAAGTTTGGCAATAGTGGTCGAAATTTATTACCAGAAATTGAAGTTATCGAAGATATCAATATTTTAGATGCCATCTTAGAAGCGATAGAAACTACAGATACAATAGATGAATTGCGGTCCATCTACCAACTAACAAATGGAGATAAGACTTAGTATGAAATGAGTAACTTCTGGAGGCAAGACAAAGTATGAAATACATCACTTCCATTGAACGCAATGCAAGAGAAGAAGGTAAAGAAGAAGGGAAAAAGGAAGGCAAAGAGCAAGGGAAAAAGGAAACCCAGAACAAGGCTATATCTTTGGGATTAAGGCTGAAGTTTGGCAACAGCGGTCGAGATTTATTACCAGAAATTGAAGCTATTGAAGATGTTAATATTCTAGATGCCATCTTGGAAGCGATAGAAACTACAGATACAGTAGACGAATTGCGGCAAATCTAACAACCAACCAATGAAGGCAAGACTTAGCCTGAAATGCGTAACTTCTTTTAAGCAAAATGTAAGGACTCAGTAATTACTATTTGTGACAGTTGGGGTGCGGAATCGAGGTTAATAGCTAATGGCTAATTCTTACTTTAGTAGTAATGCCCACCTACTAACCAATCGCCAATCCCCAATCGCCAATCCCCAATCCCTAACATGAAAATAACACTCCCCGAATTATCTCTCGTCGTTCTTATCGGAGCTTCTGGTTCCGGTAAATCAACATTTGCTCGTAAAAACTTTCAGTCCTTTGAGATATTGTCTTCCGATTTTTGTCGTGGGCTAGTCTCTGATGATGAAAACAACCAAGCTGCAAGTTCTGATGCTTTTGATGTGTTGTACTATATTGCAGCTAAGCGCTTGGCTGTGGGTAAACTCACTGTTATAGATGCTACTAATGTTTACCCAGAAGACCGCAAAAAATTAGTTGCATTAGCACGAGAATATCACTTTTTATCTGTAGCGATCGCTTTCAATCTCCCAGAGGAACTTTGTCACCAACGCAACCAACAAAGACCAGATCGTCAGTTTGGTTTTCATGTCGTGCGCCGTCACACTCAGTTTCTCAAACGATCGCTAAGAGGTTTGGAAAAGGAGGGCTTCCGCTATGTTTATATTCTCGATTCTGTGGAGGAAATAGAATCTGCAGAAATTGAACGCCAACCACTTTGGAATAATCTCAAACACGAAGTCGGTCCTTTTGATATTATTGGCGATATTCACGGTTGCTGCGATGAGCTTGAAGCACTGTTACAAAAGTTGGGCTACGAGAAAGACTTGGGAGACTCCCCCACTTACTACCATCCTGAAGGACGCAAAGCAATTTTTCTAGGTGACCTTATAGACAGGGACGCAATAATATAATATTCTAGTGTTTCCAGAGTTATCAGATAACTCATTCCACAAATCTACTAGAGGTTTACTAGATGTACTCCAAACAACGTAATACCAATACTTCCAGCAAATTAGCCGATGTAAGAGTAGGTGTAGATAAAGGTTCCTTGCGGCTACAGTTCTCAACAAGGATAAGTAAGAAGTTTTACCAAAAACCTCAAAAGTACGTAGGATTAGGCAGAAGTGATACGCCCGAAAACAGGATATACGCTGAAACTATAGCAAGAAAGATACAGGCTGACATCGACTATCCCGATGGAGGAATGTTTGACCCTACGCTAACTAAGTATTTAGACGTTAAACCTGCGCTTGCATCTGTTACTATGCTGCCTACGGCTAAGCCGATACCTACGCTAGGTAAGTTATGGACAGATTATGCTGACTGGAAGTTTAAGACAGAACAAATAGGAGAAACAACTTATATAAAAAGATATCAAAAATCATATCCTAGAATGATGACTGATTTTCTGAGTCAATCTTTCGACAGAGAAACTGCTGATAAACTGATTGAGACTCTTGTTCAAAAGAAAAAATGCAAGTCAGAAGTCAAGCTTTTATTGAACATTTTTTCAGCTATGTGCCAATGGTATATTGGTAAAAAAATTCTGACAGAAGATTACTTTTCAGAAATTAAAAAATTTTACAAAGTACCTAAAAAAAGTAAGCAGCAATCGGAAGAAGAAAATTTTCAGGCATATACAATAGAACAGAGAGACTTAATAATTGAAGCTTTTAGGAATTGTTCTAGACCTAATACAAAGCATTTAAGTGATTTAATTGAATTTTTATTCCTTACAGGATGTAGGCATGGTGAAGCTTTTGCATTGAGATGGAAGAATATCAAATTTGATAAAGGCTGTATTGTTTTTGATGAAAGTTATGATACTAAAACAGGAATAACTAAAGATACTAAAACAGGAAATACTAGAATATTTAGATTAAAAGGGATGAATAGGTTAACAAACTTGTTAATCAAAATGCATGGTAATGGCAAGGATGATAATGAGTTAGTTTTTAAAACATTAACTGGTCAACAAACAAATAGCCGTGCAATAGGAACAAATTGGTGCAAAAGTTATTCAATCAAGAATGGTAAAACCTATATTTATGATGGTGTGGTAACAGAATTAGCTAAACAAGGATTAATACCATATCTCAAGCCATACGCTACACGACATACTTTTATCAGCATTCAAGCTAACAATGGATGTAACTTAAAATTATTAGCCGATATGTGTGGTAACAGTGTAGATATAATCATGGAACACTATCTACAGCTAGATGATTCGGTAATGATGAAAGACATTTAGTTAGCACACCTACAAAACACATATTATGAAAGCTAGGTTAACAGCCTAGTTTTTTTGTTGGTAGTATGGACACTCTTTAGCGTATATTTCAAAAAAGTCTTCCATAGAATACCTATGAAACGATTTCTTCTCTAACTTATTTGGGTTGCCGTCTTCAAATAACGAGTCTCCTGCATATGGACATTCTAGATAAACTTTGTATGGGTTGTTTTCACGATAATAACATTTAAAATAAACGCACTTTTTGCAATTCTTCTCTGACATATGCTTATCAGTATAATTCACTATTATAATACAAGCTAAGTTAAACTAGTTGACAAATCAACGCATAGTAATTAGTATATAAACTAGGTGTAATAGCCTAGCTTTTTATTGAAAAATAGAGTAGAGTGAAAAAAAGAATAAATAATATATATATATATATATATAATAAATAACTATTCTTCTGGTTTCATAATAAATGGCTGCAACCAGTCAGGTATATCACCAATACAATTACCACAAATACTAATTATTCCAGGTTTACTTTTAATGCTGGTACTGCACTGTGGACAAGTGTAAGTAACTAACTTAGTTTTAGGTTTCTCTTCTAATTGATAAGCATAATCGGAAGGAATATCAATTGACGTAACATCTATATTTTTGCTAACTTCCATAAATTTACCATCCTGAGTAATTTCTTGTTCGCTTGAGTATTCATCTGGAATAATCAAACCTAGTGTTTCTGCTTTAAGTCTAAACTCTTTATTGTGTTTGTGCTTAGGTGGTTTAGATTCACCATACTTGTACTGCCAAAAATGAATCATACCATGCACAAGCATTGCCAACCAAGTTTCTTTTGGTTCAACTAATAATTTTTCGTTAATCAATATTTCAGAATCAGGGGGATGCCCTACGCCATTCCATTTATGGTGAACAAAACTGATGTTAGTTTTGCGAAGTGGCGCAACTTTTACTTGTATGTCGGAACCAAGCTTACCATCAAACAACTTTTCGTCTAGCTCATGGTAAATCTTGAATAGTTCACCTGCTTGAGTTATAGCTTTCATATGCCAATTTTGAAACACGTTGTTTAAATTATAGTGACAAAAATCGGAAATATATTTCCGAAAAAATATGAGTCCGGCAAAGACTCAAAATAAGGTACGTGTTTCAAATGATTTGTGTTCATTGTAAGATAGTTTTCACAAAAAAAACCGGAAGTATATTTCCGATTTTTACGCAAGAATCAGCATTTCAGCCATAAAAGTTGGAAAGTGCATTCCATTTTCGGAAATATATTTCCGATTTTCAATTAACGGTATCCACGAATATATGTTGCATATAGTGTATTGTTCAGATTTATCAGATAAAGTTATCCGATAACTCAGAAAACTATTGTTATCAATACTTTACGGCATTAAAAAAGCTAGCTCATATTTACTCGGCTAGCAATTATCCAATAACCCCTAAATTTAAAAACAGCTACAACACTTACTACATAAAAGATATCAAGTATTGCATACCCCTTGGCATTCATCTGCCCACAAGTCAGGTTCACCCTTAAATTGCACTTCCCGCAATGGAGCACATGAGCGATGAAGGTAGCACTGTGCGGTAGGTTGATTTCCCTCTGCTCTGTCTCGCCAGAGCAGAGTATTACGTATGCGCTCATCTTGCTGACAAGCTAATTCAAAATCGCCTGGGTGCTTGTACTTTAGTTCTAGCCATTGGGCATCCCCTTGATATGGGCATAGATAACACCTGGATTTAGTTGGAGTCCAGTTATGTTGCTTGCAGTAGTCCACACAATCATCCCGTGACATTCCCAATTCAATTAATGGATAGCGTGTAACGAAACCAGTGCCTTCACTGGTCTTGACTCGTTCCGGTTCATCGGTGCTAATTCCTAACCATTGGGATATGGTTGGGTACTTTAGTTTTTTGCGGGTTAAGTGGAACGCCTCGCGGCAAGCCTTCTGCACTGCACGAATCTTAAATTCACTGGTACATTGGCGTTTAGCCATGGAAAGTTTACCGTCAGGTTGCTTAATGTAAAACGGATAAAGTGGATTGTAATCACCGGAACCATAACAGTGATTAAGTATGCTGCCATTGGACACTATTTGAATTTCAAAGTGTAATGACTTGAAGCCCATCATATGCACGAGTGCCTTGTAAGTGGATGCGGTCTCAGCGCCGGTGTCAGCAAAAAATACTTTATCTGGCAGTTCGCCCATTGCTTCTAATAACTTGCGCGGCTCGTGCATGAGCATTAAATAGATAGCTGAAGACTGAACACCGCCGCCGAATGAAAAAGCACAGTATGGTAATTGACCTAGCATAAATAATAAAAAAAGCACTAATGATAGTGCTTTGCTCTCTGTTGTACAACTCCGTCTTAATTTAACTATCGGCTTTTGTAAAGTCAAGATAATATTCCTTGCCTATTTCAAAGTAGCCAGTAGCAGAGCCACCATTAATGAACATTTCAAGATTGCCGTTAGGTGTTGACTTGTAAAATTGCTCATTTTCAAAACTACCAGTTAATACAGGTGACATAATAATTTTCTTGCCTGCAATGTTGGCATATTCAGTAATTGAAGCAACAGTAAATTTAGCTCGCATATTCTTCTAAGTTGTTGGATAAAGTTATCTGATAAAAATGGATATTACATAATATCCACTTTTTACATGAGTGTGTTGTTTAAGTTTAACCACGACTGTAGTTAACTAGCAAGGGAATTTGCTTAATTCCTCTTTCGCGTTGTGATTTTATAGCTTGTCTAAATTTCTGCCAGTGAGCATTCACTACACCAATACATCCAGCAGTACCGGGGGCATTAGCGTCACGATGAATTTCAATGAGCGAGCGTTTAATTCCATTAACTATAAACTCTCTTGGTAACACATTAAAGTATTCACCTTCTATGCCTTTTAAATTAGTTGAAAGTTCAACAGTATTCACAGCATAATGGTCAAGTCCAGCCATACTAGCTTCTGGTATTCCACCACGTGCAACCACATCTAAATCATCTACAGTTTGATGCCCAATAGCACCGCTACAAGCTTCCACTTCACAAATAATTTTGGTAGCATCAGTGTCAATCAATAGTAATCTACCAGTTAACAAGTTACTGGATTTTCTTAGTTGACAGTGATAAAAAAGTAATGGTTTCATAATTCACAACTCCGATGTACGTTATTCCGAACTTGCTTAGTAATAGCAGTATTCTTTTCAATTTCTCGTTTGTGGAGAAACATTATCCACATTTGTACTAATTGAGATAGTGCTATCATTAGTTCAATAGCTTTTAATTCTTGTTCCATAATATCGACCCTCTACATTTATAAGTGTAGAGGGTATTTCTTTTTATACTCTATGTACTAGTACTGTACTAACTATGTTCATTTAGAAGTTTTACAATTGCTTTAATCTTTCTTTGTATTTGTACTCTTCTTTTCTGGATGCCTGTTATTGTTACCCTTGCCTTTTTTAGATTGAGAATCTCCTTGTTTGTCTATATCGTTGTCATCATCATTAAATAAAAGCTGAACTTCAACAGGCTGTCCTAACACTTGACGTTGCATGAGTGAATAAGCAGCTAGCTGTGAATCTAAATTATTAGCAACAATATATCCAGCCTCCATACAACTGTCACCAAATTCTTCTAATGCATTCTCAAGAAAAGATTTCCATCCAGGGTCTTTAATTTTTTCTATCCTTTTCTCAATAATGTCTTGCTGAATTGTGAATGACTTACGGTTAGATTCGCCCCAATGCTTCCAATTGTCTTCACCAATCATTGCTCGTACAAATTGACTGAATGGATTGTCAGGATTCTTTTTTAAAAACCGGCGAGTGCTCATAAACTTATTCGTAAGTTCAGCATTAATTAAAGTTTGAAAAGCTGTCCGCGCTATACCGTTGACGTGTCCCAATATCTCGCTCTTAGCTTCATCGTCTAAATCTTTCATAACAGCCGCGCCGACTGCTGGATTAAATGCAAAAGCCATTGCACCTGGAATAGCACCGCATACTAAATATCCAGTAGCAGATCCAACAGTAGTGCCAAGTAAACCGTAGAATGATTTAATTCGATTTTCTAGTGCTTCGTATAATTCATTATCAGATTGATTAATATTAAAGTTAAGAATAAAATGTGTAGTCGATATTGCTATCGTCCAAATAGTTGTGAGTAAACCTCCAACGAATCCAGCTAATATCATTCCAGCAGTAAGAAAGCCAGCTATCCGCATTCCAAGGAATCGTCTAAATCCTATTTTTTTTGAACCTGACTTAATAACGTTTACGCTCGCTTTTCCAGCTTTACGAAAGCCAAGTTTTAATCCTGTACGAGCTATTAACTTTCCAACTTTCTTGACTGCAAATCTACCAACAGTTCGCTTACCTATTTCCCAAGCTACTTCAACAGCAATAAGTCGAGCGGCTGCAATTATAATTGGTAATACAAATATCATATATTCTCCATAATAAAAGTTATTAGACAAAATTATCCAATAACTTACGGTTTATACAACTCTATCTCTATTATTTGGATCGACTACTACAGCACGTCTAATTTTAATGTCTTTTCGACCTTTATAATTGACTATTTCCTCTGTGCGTTCGCACCAATCATCAAACTTTTTAAATTTTTTAAACCTGATTGCATTGCCCTTAACAACACTTTTTTCAAGTTCCTCTTGCTTAGCTAGCTTTTTACCCAGGCTACCGCCTAGTTTTTTACGGTTAGCCAAAATATCTGATAGCTCAATGATATTTTCAACTTTGTTAGTCAATCTTCTTTTAGTCACTTCTTCCGGTGGTTGTTTAGCCATTTTTATTCAATCCTTATCTACACGTTGGTACATTATTGCTCTTAGTATACTTGCCATTTGCAGCAAGTCTACTAACTGGTCATGTAATGAGTTCTTGCCATTCCAGTCTTCATAAACAAATCTAGAAGTTCCATTTTGTAAATATTTTATAGCATCTTCTTTTTCCTCTTCCTTAGCTTCTTGGTTGTCGCCATAATCAGCAAATCCGTCAATGCCTTCTAAAACTCCAATTCCATTACCTAAATTCTTGCGCTTAACCATTCCAGGAACATTGATTGCAACATCTATATCCTGACTCTTGGTAACTGTTGGGTAATCTAGATAATCTTGAATATCTTCTGTAATAGCTACATTCCTGCATACCTGAGTCTTAGTTTGAGCTATTTCAGTCAACACTCTATAAATGGCTTCGGTAATAATGTTTATTTGCTTGGCAGCTTGAGCATTAATTACAATTAACTCTTTCAGTGTTTCCGATATATTAGGTAACACAATCACTTCTTTTTCTTCTCCTTCTTTTTCTTCATATTCAATAACTTGATGAAAATGACCAATTAATGCACTATCCGCTTGTACTTTCCATGCCAGGAATTCTGTTAGTGTTTTTAATTTTTTTTCTTTATCCTTTGGGATAAAACCGTATAGCTCATCAAAACCATCTTCATGATGTGGGTCAACTAAAGTTTCTGGTACGGTTACAGGAAAGTTAGCAATACCAATAATGCGATTAGCTATTTCAACTCTGTCAGTTGTTAGCTTGTTTGATTCAAATAAAGTTTGTGGAGTTTTTTTAGCCTGCTGACTACCTTCTCTATCAAGGTCTTCATCAAATATTATTATTTCTTTAGGTGTGCCTATTCTCTTTAGAATAAGTCTAAGTAATTGTTCTATGTTATTGTTATTTGGACAGCAACTCATATTTTTACAGCATTCATCTAATGGTGGTGGTATTGTTGGATTCCAATTGCCACAAGTTACAATTGATTTCCAAATTTCAATTTTACGGTAATAGCTTTCTCTGTTTAATCTTTCATAAAATTCATTTTTTACTTTTATGCTACTGTTGTAAGCATAATTAATACCTCTTTCTTTCCATTGTTCAACCCAATCGTAATCAAAAGCGACTAATACAGAAACGTGTAATTGTGGTTGCGGATATGGTAACTCAGCCCATAATTCACCGTAAGGTCTTCCTGATAAAGGATGCCCTAGGTAAGGATAAAGCAGTTGTGGGCTATTGTAATGAACATAAAGTTCGCAAATTTCTTCATAAAATTTATGTGTTTGCGCTTCTAATGATTCGCTAACGTTCCCACCGTGATACTGTAAAAAAGGAATATTTTGAGTTATTTCAAGACTGGCTTTAAATGTTAAACGTACTGCGGGATTACCGTTAACTTGCAATGGATATTCAATATTAATTAATTGTCGTTTCCACACCATTAATCTTTTACATAGACCATAATTTGAATCATGTTCTTCATAACGTTCATCATATTCTCTGTAAACAATACAGCAAGGAAAAACACATTCTGTTGGCTTATCTGGAAAATTTAATGGTTCTATTTGTGGTGTCTCTGGCTTGGAAGGCATTAATACACATTCCGGATTCCTCCATACAAATGTTGAAATTAAAGTTTTAATTTGGTTATTCATGTTAAGCAACCCACGCCTAACAAAATAAACTTTGGTTACTCTATTACATTCATCACCTGACGTTTCAGTTTCATAAGTCCCTGTTGGGCTAATGATGTCATTGTCTGACATTTCAATATCAGGAGTAAACATATCCCATATGTGAAGTGCTAATCCTCCAAGGTTTCCACCCGGTGGTGAAGGATAACTTGATGGTGAATCTGTTCTAACTTGTCTAACCATATTTATCAGATAAATTTATGTGATAACTTTTTAGAATGTCCATGTATATCTAACTATTAATCCTCTGTTTCTGTTATTCAATCTCATGTACTTCTGCTGCATGATTTCAAGTTCAGTTTTAGTTGGGTACTTGGTTGGACATTTAAAATCAGCAATGTCATTAATGTAAGTAGCCATAAAGTAGTAGTTAAGTAACAAATGAGTAGCAAGGTTATTTCAGCTTTTCAACCTGTTGCCTAATGAAAGCTATTTGTACAACTGGAGAATGTTGGCTAAAGGATTAGTTAGTAAACTTTAAAAGTTTGATTGGCAGCATCGCTAATCGCTTTAATTTCTGTGTCGGTTATATCTCCAGAATACAAAGCAAGCAAGGGCATCCATCCGGAGTATCTAAATCCGGCGTTAGCTCCTATATAAGTGTTGTCACTGTTAATAGGTTTATTGCTAGTGCTTACTATCACTTTATTGCCGTTCATCCATAAAGAATTTTCGCGGCTATTGACGCTAAATGTCCAAATTCTGGTCAATGGATTGGAAGCGTCATACGCAGGAACGGTAAAAGCTGTCGTAATGTTTCGACTTCTACCATAAAAAGTAGTACCACTAGTTCCATAACTCATTTCAAAACCATTCGCGCCAGTAGTTCCAATTCCAATACAACATAATCCTGTTGCGCCAGAGTTACGCCTTTCAACAACACATCCAGTGATATAACCTTCATTACTCCAACCAAGATTCGCTTGGAACCATTGAGAGCCATTAAAAAGTACTCCAGGTATTGTGTTATTACCAAATATACTCGTCTGTAAGGTTGGTCTAGTAGCCGAGCCTCCACTAGCATTTAAATTGCTTATTGTATCAATCCAGGTTTGGATTGTTCCCCCATTAGCAATGCCTGAAATATTGCCAGAATAAAATAATTGCTTTAATTTATTTGTTGGCAATGATAAAGGTTGAATTTTACTAAATGCGGACGAAGGAAAGCTTAACCATCCTATTGTTGAATCAATAAATATTAATTTTGTAGTTGACGCTTGTGTTAAAGCATCATCAAAAAACAATAAATCATTTAAGTTAACAGAATATCCATTTATTTTTGATATCCCTGTTATTCTGCAATAGTTAGAAGCAAATATTTTTTTGATTTCAAACTCTTGATTGTTAGTAACGTTAGTGGGTACAGATAATATCAAATCTCCATTACTCGTGTCTACTAAAGTTTTCAAGACCATCTCACTATTTGCATTCCTTCTAGTCCATTGAAGACTTAGGCTTTGTGATAATCCTGTAATATCAGCAGGCAAGTGAGTATGCCCAACTTCTGATTTGTTAGCAATTTGACCCTGTAAGTTAGTGTCTGTTTGCTGCAACCCACTTACTGTGTTGGCTATATCCAATGAATTAGCTTTGGCATTTATTTGGTTTTGCAACCCACTCACTGTAGTAGCTGTGTTACTAAGTTGTGATTGTAAACTCTCTATCTCAGCTTCCAGCACAGAAGTATCAACCAAGTTAGATGAAACATTGCGTATTGTCATAAGTTATCCCACAAATTTATCCAATAAAAATCAATAAGTACATTCCATGCCTGTTAGTGTTGCTGGTTCTTCTGAGATTGCTGATATTGCTCCCTTCCATACCCCCGAACTAATATCCATCTCAAAAGAACTTCCGAACGTGCTAAGGAGTATACCTTTACCCAATTGTGCAGTATTACCCAAACTGAGATAAATAGGCTTGCTACCAGAATTAACAAGGGCAATCCGACCCCTAGTGCTATTCGCTGGAAGTATAACTTGGCTCGTGCTGCTAATGTTCCAAGATTCGTCTGTACATAGCGTAAGTTCTGACCCTTCATATCCTACCCATTCCTGTGTGTAACTTCCGTGTATTGTAATAAAGTCGTTGCCTTGTAGCACACCGTGACCTACGTCTACAACTTGAACGCCTAATTTACCGTTCTCTCCAAGTTCAATTGCAAGATTAGGCGTGTACAAATCTTGTAAGTTGTAAATCCTATATGGGTAACCTGATGGGTTAAGCAGCGAAATAGCTCCTACTTTTTGCCAAGGCTGTCCAGTTACCCCTATAAATAGGTCAAGCTGTTTTCTAGCTGAACCCCATTCAATATCTAACATTTTGTAGGTTTTGTCAGATTCGCTATCCTCCAATGTGTAATTTGGAAGTCGCACGGGCGCTAAACTTTGAATGATTGCAAATGCTCGAAAATTTTTGATAAACACATTCAAATTTAACTTAGTACTACCGGGAACAGTCGGTAAATTATTGTTAGCTTGAAATACTGTAATTACACCTGGATTGCTTGTACTGTCTAGCCTATGACTTATTGTTCCTACAAATGAATGTTCTATTTTTTTCATTTATCGCACAAATTTATCTGATAACTACGAGAGATACTCTTTTGCACTAAATACAGTATTGCCATTGCCATCAATGGTCATTAATACAGGTAAGTTGTTCACTGTTCCGCTATATGTCATTGCATCAGTATCAATGCTCGCTGTTACAATGCTATTGCCAGATAAATTTTTTGTTGGGTCATTTTCTCTGGTTTGGATGTATGTAATTATTTCAATTAAATATTGTGCTGGATTTGTAGACTTAAAAGTTCCACTAGAACCAGGGTCAAAACCAGAGGTAACCAAATATTCTTTTGCAACTAGCGTAAGCTCGCCATTGCTACCAATAGTTTGGGTAACAGGTATGTTGAACGTACCATTAAAAGCAAAAGTATTAAAGTTAAAATTTCCCTGTATATAATCTTTGCCAGATGGGTTAACCGTTGTATCGACCTCTTTTACTTGCAAAAATGCCATTAACTCTAATAATTGCCCTTCTACTGTTGTAGTTTTTAATGTTCCGTTATTACCTGGAATAATTGTTGTCATTGAGTTTTAACTTGTTAATAAATAAGTTATTAGATAACCAAGCGGTTTAATGACACAGTTATAGCAAGTAAACAATTTTGTGTAAACCCTTTAAGGTTTTTGACTAGCATACAAAAACACAAAGCACCTACACAATAAGCAATTTATACGCTAGTGTTGAACCACAGTAATTTATTGCGAAACTAGGTAAATTTTTATGCCACGTCGTAAACCAAGGTTTTCACAACTGGAAAGACAGTACAGAGATTCCGGCGGCACTGCTGAAGCTGGTAGTAGACTTGCTGGTTACATTAAATTCAAAAAGGGTGAAACTAAAATTACAGTTGAGAAAAAACTTACTTCTGCTCAGCGAAAGCGTTATGCATGGGCAATATTGCCTTTTGGTGTATCTCCTGCATCCACTCCTACTGCTGCTGATAGATATGCGGCTCCAATCACAGCATATTCTAATGCTGCAAGAGCCGATTTAGGATTAACTAATACTGAATGTGGTTATGAAACTGTTGATGCTGCTACTAATAGGGATGACAATTTTTATTCAGCAGTAATGAGGGTTTTCGTTGGTACTGGTGGTGCTCCTACAACTCCAAAATCCGGAGTTACGGGAAAAGATTATACTAGAATTCCTGGTAATACTTATAGCTTTCCATTTGGTCGTGTTTTGTCTGGTACAAAAGACAAAAAAACTGCTGCTACCGAAACAGCGTTAGACGCGGTTGATGAAGAAGATGTAAAAGCTAAATTATCTACCCTTGTTAAATCTAAGCCTAATGTCAGGTCAGTTTCTTTTTTAGCTGAAGAATTTAAGGTTGGTAAACCTGATTTAGTATCACCTCCTAGCACCTAATATATTTTAAGATTTATTGGATAACTTTATCTGATAAATCTTGCTAACACAAACATATGATAACTGATTTGTTTTTACGTAGAGAGTTACACAGTTGTACTAATTTAATCATTCCTATTTGCGACACTGATGAAGAATTCAATCAATTAATGTCAGACGCTCACAAAGTACAACAAGCTACAACTAAAATGCTAAATGGTGAAATCAGTTTATGGGAATTGATGGAAGCTATAGAACCGTTTGTACCAGATATTGATGATTACTGTGATGAAGTTGAAAAAAATATATGTCAATTGATGGAATAGGCAATTGGGAGATACTAGGAACTATTACACCTAACGACAATTGGCAGTTGTTGAATTCATCAATAGTAGATTCCGGAGAAGTTGTACTACGCTTCTCTTTTTCTGTTGATTGGTTTGAATGGAAGGATTATGTAGGCAATAGGTCATATGGATTGCTACGTTTTTACTATCCTACAGCAGAACAATCTGTAAGCAGAGGATTTAAACTATATCTCACAGAAGAGAAATTAATCAGAACATACAATGATATTGATACTACTGCTGTAAAAGACATCGGCATTAAACGAGTGCATTATCCAAAATTTAAAGGTTATTATTCAGCTATACCCTTAAACTGGACTGTTACAGTAGAGCATTTATTATCATGACTGAATATTTTTTAAGTGGGAATGAGGAAACCTTAAAACCAATAATTACAATGCTTGTTAGTATTCATCAAATGATAGAAGACAAGGATATTGGTCAGTTTTTAGGTGAACCTATTGAAGACCATGCTCGTGTTACACCACATACGCTTAAGCTTACTTTAATTTATTATTCAGTTAATGAACCGCCGTGGAAAAGCGATAAACCAGGAAAGAAATTAATAAAAGCTACTTATAATATTCCAGATGTTGATAAACGTAAGATGAATTGGAAAAATATCAAAGAAACCGCAGGTGGAAAAAACGGATATATGTGGGGGCGCTTTGTATGTACTATTTCTCTCAGCAATGGTAGGCAGATTCAAGCCTATGGAGCAACAGAGAAAGAAGCTGAAGAACAGGCAAGGGCATTTTTAACTTTAAGTAAAGCTAAGCTTGCTGGAATTTCTATTAGCGACCAAAAAAATGAAGGTGCAAAAGCTAAGGGGACTGGACTGTACAAGGAACCTACTAGAATTTATCCTGCGTTCTTCTCTATTATTAATTCACAAAGAATATTGCATGAGCAGAATAAAGCGCTTAAGAGAGAAAAGAGTACACGACGGAGAAGTAAGCTATCAGGAAATTATATTGAATACGGCTCGGGACGTATACCATTATGGGTTAGCAAAGAACCAAGTGTAGCCAAGGTAATGATACAACGAGCGTTACAACCTATAAGCAATGATGACTAATAGGGTTTTTGTATTTATCAGACAATTTTATCTAATAAATATCAACATATAAGTCATAGTTAATTCTATGGCTTTTTATTGTGCGTGAGTATTTGTTCCTAAGCGCATATACGGAATAACTTTTTTTGCTTACTTTTGTAAATACGTATTGACGTAGATGTTTTTTTTTTTACAAAGGATAAAGTCATTATCAGATAATTATCTGATGAGTACTAAAATCAATGCATTCTTTGCAATGCAATCATTTTCAGGCACAAAATACAAAAAGCAAACTACTAAACGTAGTAGGGGTAAATATGGAAGTCCAAAAAATCCATTGGATGGATATGCTAGGTAATCCTTACAGGTACGGCTTAATGCCGCAAATGTTACAAGAAGGAGGATATCAACACAAATGCGCTGTTAGGGTCAGGGGGCAATCCAAAAAAGAAGACCCTAAGCCAGTAATTATTCAATTTGATGAAGAATACGTCCGTTCATACATAGTGCAATATGTCTTTAGTAAACTTCAACTACGACCAAAGGACTACAACAGTTTCCAAAAAATCTACGCTAAAGCGTGGAAGCAATACCAGGAAAGCCAAAAGTAAAGGTAGTAGTCCATTTTGGATTGACCCAATTACTGCTAGAACTTGGAACGTCAAAAAAGAGTTAGAAGATTTATCACAGGATGTGAAAGATAGGTTGGAGTATTGGGATAGCGTACTGGAATGGAAAATTTACCAGGCTATTTGCAAAGTTGCTCCGGAAGATAAAGTTATCAGGCATCCAGGGCTAGACATACTGCCAAAAACAAACCAGTTTCCAGCATGGAAATGGAATGTTGATTTTGGCGTTGATTGTGGTGATGAAGATTTACCAGTGTTAATTGAAGCTAAAGGCTTATGGTTGTTAAATGATGACTGCGAACGACGTGTATTTATTCAGACTATGCGTTTACTTTCAATTACCAATCATGAACAATTTGAACGAGTGCTGTTAATTGGTGATAGCACTTGGAATATTCCTAGTACTGGTTTAGTAGTACATGATTACAACGAATTACCTGATTTGTTATGGCAATACAGAATCCAAGAGTTAAACCAAGATACCAATTTGTAGGAATTAGAGAACAAATTTATTTCCTTCATGTTTCTAGAAGTGAAATTAAAATTGTAAGTGACGTAGAAGTCGTAAAAAATTTATTTCATTTCTATCAAATCAACAAACACGTTCTCAATTTTACGAAATATCCCCAAAGAGGCGATGAAGCTTATGTTCTTTGGATGCCTACCAATAATAAAGAACCGTTAGCTATTTTGAATAAAATTCCGATTATAGCTAATGAGTTTTTTGTAGCTAAAGTAGACACTTTTAAAGGTATTCCCGATATCAGATGGGAAGCATTACAAGGATTTTCATGGATGCAGGTTGCCGCTAAATTAGACTTGCTGACTATTCCTGACATACATAGTCTTTCAATCAAAGTAATCCTTTAAGTTGTTGGATAAATTTATCCAATAAATATCAACATATACAGGAGTGACATCATGCCATTTTGGTACAACGCACCAGCCAAAGATTCCAAGTTTGCTACAATTTCTGCAAGCAAATGGTCAGAAGCTAACACTAAACTTACTTTTGGTGAATTAGCAATTAAAGAAGATGACACATATTACCATTTATTTGGGCAATGTTTGGACGCAACAGACGTTATTAACGCTAAAGAAAGAGGCTGGAAATTTGAACCACAATTACTTCAAGTTAAGATTGCTAAAAAAGAATATCAAAAGTGGAATTCTACAGAAAAAAAAAATGAGACTGTTCAGCAATCAATAGTTGAATCTTTTTTTGCTACTTGCTTTTCACAATTAGATTTAACCAAGGTTTACCAAGGTAAAGTCATACTCCAATCAATTCCACAAATGGAAATGATATTTGAGCAAAAAGAATCTGACCCTGATATGAGTCAAAAAGTATTAGAGATGACTGCTAAGTCAATGTGTACTTTAGTGGAGTGCTTAGAGCCAACCATCATTAAACTTGATGAAATTACTATACCTACTAAATCTAATAATGGATTTGGTGGAGGAAGCAAGGCACAGTCGGAATCTGACAGGCTGATTGACAGGATGCGCTTTATTAAAGAACAAGTCAAACTTGCATTACCTGATGTTGAAATTAACAGCACTGCTGACTTAGTTGCTGCTTTTGAAAATCCTGTAACAGCATCTAAGATTAGCACAGTTTACTCATTTATCAAGGATGTGTTGGCATGACTTTAGAACCAATTGTAACTGAAACAATTGTAGCCAATAAAAAGAAACCTAAGTACGTTAATCCATCTGAATTTTATGCTAACGAGATGGATAGCTGGACGCTGTTATGGGATGAAGATAAATCTCTTTATGAGAATATCCATGACTTAGTAGCCGGTTCAGTTTTCTTGCCTAATCCAGCAATACTAAATCCACTAGTTACAACTTATATTCTTATGCCTAGCAAATGGGCAAGAATAGCGGGCGTTATGTTTTCATTTGGTGATGAAGGTAGTGGAAAGTCAACTATTGCTAAATTAGCTAACAAAATACATGGACTTAAAGCCACATTTTCACCTACTGACACTTTTGCATCTATCAGGAATGCACTTGATAAAATGAGATGGGTTGATAGCTTTACTAAAGAATTTGAAAAAGAAGGTAGCATTCTGTGTTGGGATAATTTACACATTGAAACTTTGAAGCGCGACTTAAAAATTTATCAGCTATTGCTGTCAGGTTATGACCGAGCAACTGATAGAATGCAAACTGCTAGTAGCAATGGAGAGAACAAAGAATACTATGTGTTCTGTCCTAAGATAATTAGCAGTGTAGAACCAATACATCTCTATCATGAATTTGCTGAATTACGTAGACGTTTGATTGTTGTTCCACACAAAAAATTTGAAAAATTTAGCCCAGAAGAACGTAAGTATTATCAGGATGTTGATATTGCCCATGACCGTATTGACTTAGATTCATTCAGCTGGAAGGGAATAGAAAATAAGTACTTTGATTTTTGGGCTGATGAAAAACATTACAGCACTTACGTTGGTTGGAGGAAAATATTAACTCAGCGAGGCAAGAAAAGCTTTAAAATTCCATCTCATGTAACCAGTCCTAAATGGACAATTACTATTGATTTGGTTGCTACTGGTTTAACTGTTGGTGCATGGTCGGATATGCAAGATGCAATTGATTTTTTTGGTAATTATTGGCGCTACAGCGATGACTGTGTGTATGGTCAGTTTAGTGCTACGCTTGAACACTTGCGACAATTTGTAGATGAAGAAACGGAACAAGCAAAGAAAGTAAATGAAGCAATAGTAGAAGCCGGTGGACGTGCAGTGCCAATAATTATTAATCCTAAAAAATTGAAAGATAGATTGGCATTCTTGCAAGCTGAAGGCAGTTTAGATATTACTCCTAAAACAGCCGACATAACTAGTTTGATGTGGCAGATGGGATACAAGTTGACAACTAAAGGATGGCTAGAAAGATGAATGATGATTGTTCAATTATTATCATCAAAGACAAACTTGAGTTAATGCCTGTGACAGGAAAAATAAACACTAAAAATTTAGCTGAGCTAATGGGTTACAAAAATCCTGTTTATATAAGGAATGAGTTTTCAAATAGCAAAACTATCATTATGACTCAAGTTCAAGATGACCAGCCTTATGTAGCTATTACTCGTAAGGGAAGGGGAATATCAGGAAGTTGCGCTATTTTTTCAATGTTTCAGACTGATGATTACTCAATTCATTTTTATGGAATGAGTGAAGAGAGAATTCAAGTAACTTTAGGTGAATTAAAACTGGTAACGGTATGCAAGTAGAAGACAAATACATGGCACAAGTCCAAGCAATGGATTGGTTTTTTTTGGATGAAGATTTCAAGGATAAATATGGAATTAGTAGTGAAACTGAAGTGCATAGCATGGAATGCATTGGATGTGAATGGATTGATGGAATAGATGAATGGAAAGTGGATTACATAGTTAATCTACATTGCGGTGTCCAATATGATTTACAGATGACTGTTCCATATGATACAGAGTACAGCATTGAATATCTTGAAGACACTAAGTTAGTAATAATGTAGTTTCTCGCTAGTTATTGGATAAATTTGTCTGATAACTAGCAAATATCTAACATACAAGCATGAAACTAAGAAAACAACCTTGCAAAAGTTGTCCTTTTTTCTGTGATGGACTAAAGTTAGACCCTGATTACATGATGAAGGTTTACTCTTATTTAGCTGAAGGAACAAATCATATTTGTCATTCAGGTAATCAGCACATATGTTATGGCGGTAGGCAATGGCAACTGAATGTATTTTGCTCACAAGGTTTGATTGAAGCACCTACCAATGAATCATTGTTTGAAGCAATGCGTAAACAGGGAATAGAACCAACACACAAAGATTATGAATGATAGATGGTCATTATTTAGATTAACTTGCTTTGGTTTTTACCATTTAACTTGGCATGACAATGTAGAAGAAGCAATTTTAGCAATTTTTGAAGCTGGAAATTTCAGTCCAAATGAATTTAATCATCTTTTTAATGATTTAAAAAAATCAACATTAGAGCATTCTGTACTATCACATACACCTGAGCCAGATAAGAATCCATTATGGATGTTAGTACATGAATCACGTTTTGATGAAGCAATTGAATTAATTTTGAGAGACCACGGTGCAATAGGAATATAAAATGTCTGAAATTATTTGTTTTAAACAACCATTCAGAATGTCAATTATTGAAGTGCTAGAAGGTGAATTATCTCTACAACTTATCAAGCAACACATAGGTAATTCTGATGGTATGTCGTTTATGGAATGCGTTTATAATGTCATTCCTAGTATGCAATCTGTTGTTTTAGTCTGTGCTGAAGATGGAAAGTTGAGAGGACTACGCATAACTTTAATTTTAGAAGGCGATGACATAGCAGGTGACTGTTTCTTGTGTAAACGTGCCATCAATAAATACGGTGAAGGAATACTTGTTGGGCTTGACTCCGAGCAACGTATAGAAATTTTTTCAAAATTCTTTTTAGAGAGAGGAAAATGAAAAGAGTAATTAAATTTAGACATGACAAGTTTGCAGGAATTAAACTTGAAAGCATTGATGTAAAAGATGAAGCATTGTCAACGGAATTTTTGCATTGTAATATTGGTTGGTCAGATAACACATCTTTTGCTAAACAAGTGTTTCTTGCTCCTAATGTGGTATTGATATGCGACCAACGAGGGCAAGAAAAGCAAATGCAACGAACGTTGGTTGTTAACACAAAAATAGAAACAGTTACTATTTATGGTGACTGCTTGGTATGTTTTTTTGATGGTGCTAACCATTATGGTTTTGATGCCAAAGAATTTGATGAATTATACCCATTATTTGAGGCGATGAAGGGATGAAAGTACTGTACTTAACCAGAATAGATAAACTCACGATAGTCAAGGATGAAAATAACAAGTATTTTACTTATTTGTGCGAAGTAGCAAGAATGCTTGATGTTGACTATAGTATCTTGGCACATTACTTGAAAACAAAACTTCTAACGTGTCTTAACGCCCCTGCTTGGAAAACTAGGACTCTTAACAACAGAAGAATGATTAGCGTTGTAGCTGCTAGCAGTTTTATTTTTCATCAATCGAGTAAAGGGAATGTACGCGCAGGTACAATTCGAGCTTTACTGCTGAAAGAGCCATTAGTTGATAAATGTGAGGAATTGTTTGAGTTATCGGATAATTTTATCCAACAAAATCAAGGAATGTCAAAACGAGATGAAATAATTAACTTCTTTTTAAAGAACAAAAATAAATGGTTTTTTGTTTCTGACATAGCCAAGGCTTGCAACTGCGCTATCAGTACAGCTAGACATTGTGTTAAGGATTTAGTAGATGAAGAATACACAATTAATGGCTGTCAAATCATTGGACAGAGAACAGCATTTAGAAGACGCTGTTGGTATGCCTGTACTTTTAGAGGAACAAATGAAGCATGAAGCTAACTAAATTAGACAGAATGATTAACTTTTTTTTTGAAAATCAGGATAAATGGTTTACTTGTAGATGTTTAGCTAACTATGTTGGTTGTTCAATGGGTACTGCCAACACTTACGCTAATGATTTAGTTAGGAATTACCCTAGTAATTATTATCATGTAATTACGCAAGTAAATCACAGAACGGGAATTAAGGAATACTGTTGCGTGAGAAGGTAGAACAATGAATGGACAGATACCAAGCACAGTTAATGGCATTTGATGGATTTTGGGATGAGGAAGGAAATGAAGAAATAGAGGTACTAAAATTTAAAACAACATCATGTACCCTTAATTATGCTGGTGGTACACCTTACTGGGTGATTGAATTCAAAGTATTCATAGAACTCAAGCCTGTAATTGTGTGCATTGACTCTATATCTGATATCTGTGATTACAAGCTTCATTACCCTACCAATTACCAGTGTCATTTAATTTAAAGAGGATAGCATCATGAATGCGATTAAAGCTAAGCCAGTAACAGTACCATTCGGTGGTATTGACTTGAATGGGTATGTGTTACCCAATGGAACTTATGCATTAAGTCAGTCACAGGTTGCAGAAGCTATTGAAGTTAGTCCAGTTTACGCATTACGTTTTTTGGAGTTAAAACAGCTAGAATCTTCACCGGGTCAGGATTATACGGATTACAAAATCGAAGTTGAAAATAACGGGCAAGGCAAACGTGGTAGTACCCGAATCAAAATTATCCCTACAAAATATGCAGCATTATTCTGGATGCAACAAGCAATCAAGGGTAACGTCAAGGCACAGGCATTAGCTAGTGCTGCATTAGAAGAATCCCTAGATACCCGTTTCGATAAAGTGTTGAAAATAGAACGCTTGCAGGAATACTACGATGCAAAGCTTACTAGTAGTGCAGATTGGTTTCAGTCCAGACAATTTTTAGAGGATGCTCACATTTTATTCCAAACCAAATGTGAAGCTATTCGTGCATATGGTGGCACTGCTCACGATATGTTGACTATGGCAATTACTGGTTTAAAAGCTAGCGAACACAGGATGCTTGATATTGCCGTACCAGGTGAGGATGAGAGCATAGGGTTGAATCATATTTCATCTACGCCTACGCTACGCCGAATAGCATATTGTAAGTTAATGTTTGCTAGAACTAAAAAAGGTACTGTGCAGGAACGCATTAAAAAAGCAGTATCTAGAACTTACCGTGCTGGATATTAACAAAGTTGTCGCATAATTTTATCTGATAAAATAGAACTATGAATCATTATTCTTTTGCAGAATATTCAGCAGATATCGAACGCAGTCTTGCAGGTAAGCACAGTACAACTGCTTACAAGTGTCTAGGATTAATTGGTGAATTAGGCGAACTTGTGACTGAGCTTATTGACACCGTAATATCTGATGCAACATCAGAAATTGAAGTCGAAGTATTGGCTAAATTAGAAGCATTCGTGCAGCTTGCATCTCAAATAGAAAAACTAAAGAAACAAATCAGGTCTAACCAAGTTGAAATATTTGTTGATGAAATCATTCCACAAAATGGTCACAACGCCGAAAAGCTTAAAGAGGAATTAGGCGGAGTGCTATGGTACTTGGATACACTAGCGTCACTTTTAAAAACTTCTCTAGGTCAGGTGGCTTACGAAAATCAAGAGTTACTACAACGTCGATTTTCTCTCAATCCTAATTGGATAGTTGATAACTCAAAAGTTGTTGAATAACTTTATCTGATAAATATAAGTAATATCAGGACTCAAGTATCATTGCTTGAGTTTTTCTGTTTATCTAGCTTTTCTTGGATGGCATCGCGTACAAACTTGCCTGGATTATCCTGACCCTTCACTTCGTTATACATAGTCTCGGTGAGTTTTACTGTAAATGGCTTGCTTAATGGTTTTTCACCCTCAGGCTGAAAACTATGTTCTTTTATTTTGGGATTACCGCGTTTAGGTGCCATTGATAAAACTTAATTTTGGTTATAAATTACTGGTAAACCTGTTATTCTAAAAATTGGCGGTTAAAAGCAACTACCAATCGCTAACCGCCAACCATCCCATAACATCAGTTAAAGGACATATACAGTATATGACAGGTTTTGAATGCCCGGATGACCTAGTTACCTGGTTTCAGGATAACGCCAACCATGCTTTCCAGCTTGCACTAAAGTATTCTCACAATCGGCTACTGTTTAGGGAATACATGGCACGGTACGAAACTTGGAAGCTAGCAGCTAAAGCAGCGATTGAGCTTAGCGATTACCAGACAACGCACTTTACACCACCTACCGTTAACCGTTATCGCAACTAATCCCCTTTTATTTTAATCCCATCACTCGTAATGCACTCTAGATATAGCTTCTAGGGTGCTTTTCTTTTATGGGCTAACGCTATTTTACCTAATATGGCGTTGCTCATTGCCTAGCCTATGCTATTTTGTACTGCTGTAATGCTTATGATTGTGTATCTCGTAAGTTGTTGGATAATTTTATGCGATAAATCTCAGGTATATAGCTATTGCAATTGCTGATTTTTTTGATGCCGTTCGGATGCCGGAGAAGTGAGAAATTTACTAGACGCAAAACTAACCAAAATGACCCTCAAGCTACCTGATTAGTGCTTGACCAATGGAAAATTACTAGAAAAACTAGATACATAGTCTGAAAGTATTATTATTACGTAGTTAAGTGACCTTATAGACAGGGGACATCGGATCTTGGATACGGTAAAACTCGTGCGGAGTATGGTTGTAGCGGGAACGGGTTTTTGTACTCTTGGTAATCATGAAAACAAATTATTGCGGAAATTACGGGGTAAAAATGTTAAGGTAAATCACGGATTGGAGCAAACTTTGGCAGAAATTGAGGCTTTGCCAGAAGATGTGCGTCAACCTTTTACAAAACAGTTGTGTGAGTTTCTTGATTCCCTGATAAGTCATTATGTTTTGGACAAGGGACAACTGGTGGTAGCTCATGCAGGATTAAAACAGGAAATGCACGGACGGGGTTCTGGGGCTGTACGGGAGTTTGCGATATATGGTGAAACGACTGGAGAAATTGATGAGTTTGGTTTGCCCGTTCGTTACAATTGGGCGGCGGATTATCGCGGTGAGGCGATAGTTGTTTACGGGCATACTCCTGTTCCAGAAGCTGAATGGTTGAATAATACTATTGATATTGATACGGGTTGCGTGTTTGGTGGAAAACTAACTGCATTGCGATATCCAGAAAAGGAACTGGTTAGCGTTCCTGCTTTTCACACTTATTGCGAACCTATCAAACCAATTGGAGCGCGAAATGGTGCATCTTTGCAGCAGGAATATGATGATGTGCTTAATATTGAGGATGTTCTTGGCAAGCGCCTCATCAATACTCAACTTAAAGCTAAGATTACTATTCGGGAGGAAAATGCGATCGCAGCCCTGGAGGTGATGAGCCGTTTTGCTGCTAATCCCAAATGGCTGATTTACTTACCACCCACCATGTCCCCTGTAGAAACATCTGAAGAACTGGGTTATTTAGAACATCCGGTGCAAGCTTTTGCTTACTATCAAAGCAGGGGAATTACGGAAGTTCTTTGTGAAGAGAAGCATATGGGGTCTCGGGCGATCGCGATCGTCTGTCGAGATGAGATAGCAGCGAGAAAACGATTTGGTGTCGTCAATGAAGGCATTGGAATTTGCTATACCCGCACGGGAAGAAAATTTTTCGATAATTCACAGCTAGAGACAGAATTTTTGACTCGGTTAAATGCTGCCCTTTCTGACAGTGGCTTTTGGGAAACATTTAATACAGAATGGGTTTGCTTGGATTGCGAATTGATGCCCTGGTCTGCCAAAGCCCAAGTCTTACTACAGCAACAATATGCACCTGTTGGAATTGCATCGCGCCTTTCTTTAACTGATGCTGTAGCAGCGTTACAACAAGCAAGTCAACGAGGTGTAGATGTTAGCAACCAACTCAGTTCTTACCAAGAACGAGTCACGATGGCACATCAGTATGTCAATGCCTACCGCCGTTATTGCTGGCCAGTCAGCGATATTTCTCACCTCAAACTCGCCCCCTTCCACATCTTAGCAACAGAGGGAGCAGCTCATACCGATAAAGACCATCTCTGGCACATGGAACAAATCGCCAAAATTTGTCAGTCCGATCCTGACTTGCTTCTTGCAACCAATTATAAGGCGATCGATTTAACTGACCCCAACAGCCAAGCAGAGGGAGTGCGTTGGTGGGAAGAACTGACAAATGCAGGAGGTGAAGGTATGGTCGTCAAGCCGATGCAATTTATAGTTAAAGGAAATCGCGATATCGTGCAGCCTGCAATTAAGTGTCGCGGACAGGAATATTTACGGATTATCTACGGTCCTGAGTATTCAAAAACTGAAAACTTAGCACGCTTGCGTCACCGGGGACTTTCCCTGAAACGTTCCCTTGCTATGCGGGAATTTGCCCTAGGTGTTGAAGCATTGGAGCGATTTGTAGCTCATGCGCCCCTACGCCGCGTTCATGAATGCGTTTTTGGTATTTTAGCTCTAGAGAGTGAGCCAATCGATCCGCGATTGTAAAAATTAGGAATAAGGACTTTCACTAATAAAGAATTAAAGTTTTGAAACCCACGTAGGTGGGTTTTGCCTGTATAGCCGCGAATTCCATTCGCCAAGGCAAGTACGAATTGAGATTTTACAAACATCCTCTCATGTACTAATCACTAATTGACTGAGGCGTTTTAAAATCCGCAAGACAGTGTACAAGTCATTTCCACGATTGCGAATATCAAAAACATTAGATGTGCCGTACTGTCGTATTTCTCCTTTCACTAATTTGATAAAGATGAAACTTCCTCCAGTCGTAATCATGCCATAGCTTGGTTTATCTGAATAAGGAGTACCTAACATATAAGCAAGAATCTGTGCTAATCCTTCCTCAATAGAAAAAGCAGCTCTTTTTGACTCGATAACCATAACCCAGAATTGGTCTTTTAACACTAATGTGTCGATTCTTCCTTTGATAAGGACTTCTTTATCTTCTACCGCAATATTTACAGGTTCCTCAGATTTGACATAAAAAGGAGCTAAATAAAAATCTCCAATAAACAGGATGGGGTCAAGAATTGACATTCTGACAACATCTTCTAGTAGCGGTGGGTAGTTGAGGAGATTGAAATAACCCGCTTTCACTTTGTCTAAAAGAAGTTTATCTAAATCTGTGATTTCTGGTAAATTTTCTTGCCACTCCAGAAAGAATTGGTCATCTTGAACTAGCTGAAGACCAAAGTTATCGATGAGGTAGCGTAGGTCTATATCTTTTGCTTGAACTATTTGTACCATAGTAGGATTTGGAGTCGTCAGCAGTTCATTTTATCATTCATCACATGATATGCACTTTCCTTGGGGAAGAAGGTTTGGAATAAAGATAGATTCAGAAATATACTACAATATAATACAAAGAGCGCTTGCCGAAATGCGATACGGCAGTATAGCCGTTAAGCTTCGCTTATCGCTCTTAGTGCAAGCCGTACCAGGCTTATCGCATTTTCACTATCTATACCAAGTAAAAAAAGAATACGGCAACTAAGAGGGTAAAACTTACTTTGGGGCTTTTCCAATCCAAAATCCACGCATCCTAATATGAAAAGAACAGAAGTTGAAAAAAGAACAATTTTAATCGGGTTAGCAGGTAGCCACGGATATGGGTTAAATAGACCCGATTCAGATTATGACTATCGAGGTGTATTTGTAGCTACCAAAAATTACTATCTAGGATTTGACATCATTGAACAAAAAGATAGTGGATGGGATGAACCGGGAATCTTTCCCTTTTTAGATGGTAATAAAGATACCGTTATATATGAAATCCGAAAAATGATTCAGTTACTTGCAGGAGCAAATCCCAATATTTTGGAATTATTATGGTTGGAAAAATATCCTGTTTTAACAATTGTAGGTCAAGAGTTACTCAATAATAAAAAAATCTTTTTAACTAAGAAAGTCAAGCACACTTATTCTGGTTATGCCTTTGCCCAAATCAAGAAGATGGAAACTCATCGTAAGTGGCTGCTCAATCCACCACAAAAGAAACCATTACCATCTGATTATGGGATAGAAGGTGAAGCACCACTCACAAAAGACGAGCTACACGCTTTTCTAGAATATCTTTATCAATTAATTAGAGGAAAGATTGAATTCTTAGAAGAAGCAGAACAATTGTATAAGCTGCTAACAGCAGATATAGATTTTAAAGGTGTGCTCAAACAGTACCCCTTAGCTGAAGAAGCTATAGAATACACGCAAAAATTAACAAACAGTCATAAGGATTTTATTCGCTTATTGAAAAAAAGCCAAACTTATCAAGTCGCTTTAAGAGAATGGAAAGCTTACCTATCATGGCAGGAAAATCGAAATCCTGCTAGGGCAGAAATGGAAAGAAAATCGGGTTATGACCTCAAACATGGAATGCATTGTATTAGGTTGTTACGGAGTGGACTAGAAATTTTGCAGACAGGAGAGATAGTTGTAGATCGAAAAATTGCAGGTGATGCGGAGGATTTAAGAGCAATTCTTAGAGGCGATTATTCCTACGAACAAGTCATGAAAATGGCAGAAAATTTAGTTGCTCAAATGGACAAGGTGTACGAAGTGTCTGCTTTGCCCGAACGACCTAACTTACAACAAATTAATGAATTGTGTATGGAGCTTGTTGAAATGCAAGGATGGAGTTAGAGTTTCATTTAGATCCCCCTAAATCCCCCTTACAAAGGGGGACTTTAACTGCTTGAGTGAAGACATTTGAAGGTTCCCCCCTTTTTAAGGGGACGAGTGAAGGTTCCCCCCTTTTTAAGGGGGGCTAGGGGGGATCGGCTCAACGGCGAAGCTAAAGATAACTGTAACGACCTGATTATTTTTAGCAATTATTAGCAGATTATTCCCTTTGAAAATGAACTGCGACTTCATAGAGAGCCGGAATTTGCTCAAAGGGGACTTGTTTAGTTAGCTCTTGAGGCTGAAGCTTAGCGAATGCTGAGTGCCAAGATTCTTGATTTTCCCAATGAGCAACATTGATAAATTGAAACTGTGCATTGGGATCGAGGCTTCGATGTAGATTGGCATCAATGAAACCGGGTTCATTCTTAATAAATTCAAGTGCTTCAGTCCACATTTTGGCAAATTCTTCTTCTTTACCTTGTGGAACTGAAAACAGGTTGATTAACACAACAGGAACAGTCATTTATAACCTCCAGTTACTATGCCAAAATTATGCAAGTCCACCCGTTGCATGAAGCGTATGTCCAGTCACATATCCAGCATCATCGCTGACAAGGAACGCAACAGCATTAGCAATATCTTCAGGTTTTGCTAAGCGTTGTAGCGGAGCCATCTGTTTTAATTGGGTTTGTTCTTCAAGTGAAACCATACTACCAAATGATTCGGTTGTGGTCGGTCCTGGCATAATAGCATTGACGGTAATGCCTCGATTGCCCAATTCAAGTGCTAAAGCAAACGTAAATGCCTCGATCGCAGCTTTGCTACCTGCAATTACAGATAAGTTGGGTTGAGGCTGTACTGTATATGGAGTGGAAAACGTGACAATGCGCCCACCATCAGACATCTGCTTAGCCGCTTCTTGTAGTGCAAAGAAGTTTCCTTTGGCATTAAAGGTGAAAACAGAATCAAACTCTTCCTCTGTTGTTTCAGCAAGCGGTTTGACTAATCTAGGCGCACCGCCGCTAATGACGAGGATATCGAGCTTTCCAAATTGACTTATCGCCTTCTGGAACAAGCTTCGGATCTCATCAAGCTTGGAAAGATTTAGCTGAAGTGCAATTGCGTCCGATCCGTTTGCTTTAATGACCGAAACGACTTCTTCGGCTTTGTCTCGATTTCCAGCATAGGTGACAACAACCTTCGCACCATCACGCCCTAATCGTTCAGCAAGCGCTCGACCAATACCGCGAGACGAGCCGGTGACGATCGCGACTTTCCCTGAAAGAGATCCCATAATTCCCCTACTTCATTTCTAGAGTATCTGGAAAACTATATCAATATCCACTTTTAATTGACTTTGCAAAGCTTGCGAAACTGTTCTAATCTTGTAAAATGTTTAGTAGCTCGAGTGGTAGTGGTTCCACTGCTATCAGTTAGCTACGAGATTGGGAGAGAAGATTTATTCGTACCTACTTCACCCTAAAACTGATTGCGGTAAGTTTTAGGAGACATTCCTGTTAACTTGCGAAACAGTTTTGAGAAATGACTGTGGTTTTTACAGCCAACCTGACAGGCAATTTCCCCGATCGATAGCTCATTATCTTGTAAAAGCTGCTTGGCTCTCTCTATTCGGCAATGCAGAATATATTGATGAGGCGTGCGTCCAACGGATTGCTTGAATAATCGCTCAAAATAATATGGACTCATACCAAGCATCGCTGCAAGAACATTCAATGAGAGATCGAGATTGAGATTATCGCTTATATATTCAATCGTGCGTTTCAATTGATAAGGAGACAAACCACCTGAGTAGTGTTGAATTTTTGGCTCAAAGGCTGAATATTGCTTCAGCACTCTAAGCGCGATCGCATTGGTTAAAGATTCCCAAAAGTATTGACCATTAGGATTTTCCTCTTTTAATTCAGCTTCTAGGGCTAACCCAAGATGCCAAATTTGTGAGTCAAGTCTACCAGTACAACGGACGAGTTCAGTTTGATTTATATCATGTAATTCAATAGCGCACCTAGCGATTACAGCAGGTTTAAGGGTCAAAACCAAAATTTCAACATCTTTATCCCATCTACCCCAAAACCGAAACCCAGATGGAGCCAGAGTGACACTACCTACCCCTTTATGTATCTGTTTGAGTTGCCCTTCTTCCCAAGTTTCAAATAGATGCTGTGGACTGAGTTGCAGCGTTAGCAGATGATCGCAAACAATCACTTCAGGTGTTTCACAAGCTGGCATACAAAGGCGATCGATGTTTAATTCATTTAGGAACTGAAATGGATTCTTGGCTAGCAATGAAGTACCCGGAGTGACTGGCAACGGTACAATTTTATTGCTTCTAGTCTCGATAACCTTGATGTTTCCTTGAGCCATGTTTGGGCTGAACAGCGTTTACTTTATCAATTACTGACTGAAAAATTCAGTTTAAAATTGCTCGCGAACTAGTTTTAGAAACTTTACCGCATCTGTACGATTGACAGAAGGAAAATTCTCTAAAAACTCTGAAAGAGAAAATCCATCGTCTAAATACTCTAATAATGATTGGGCAGGAACTCTAGTATTTTTGAATACTAACGTGCCGCCTATAATTTCTGGATCTGAGCTTACTGGGTCATCCATATGTCCGCCCTGCAATTAGTTTCGTAATCTAGCAAAACACCTGTTTTGCCAGAAACAAGATGTATTAGATATAATAGCAGAACGTAATCTAGGACTCCTATTTGATTTTTGAAATCCATGTAGGGTGGATACTGCCCACGACGTAAAGCTTTTGTGCGGCATAGCCATACCTACAGCTACAGTACCTAGATTTTTGCACAAATCAGATAGGATTGCTATAGGCAGGCTTTATATTACCGTATAAGTAATTTTACTAATCCTAAAAATTGTTAAGAGGTGTAACAATGCAAACTACAACTAGAAAACAGCAGTTATTAAAAATAATTTATGAAAAATTAGAACAAGCTTATGAAGACACTTTAGAAGATGTTATAGAATTATTAGATATTCGTAAACAAGAAGATTTAGAAGATCTTCAAGCTTTTAAAGATGCTAAAAACGAGCCTAAAATCCCTTGGGAACAAGTACAAAAGGAATTAGGATTGTGACTTATCAGGTTGAATTTACTAGTAGAGCATCTAAACAATTAGCAAAACTATCAACAGATTTACAACAACGAATAAAAACCAAAATCTATGAACTAGCAGAAAATCCACGCCCTGCTGGGGTTATCAAGCTAGAGAACAGCGATCGATACCGTATTCGTATTGGTAGCTATCGTGTATTGTATGAAATTGAAGACTATTTATTAATAGTCACCGTTGTGAGAATTGGGCATCGTAGGGAAGTTTATAAAGATGAGAGTTAGGATAGGAGTAGGGCGAATGTATGCAACTATCTAGTGGTTACAAAACAAGCGGGCGAGGACGCCCGCACCACAAGAGTATGAATTTTTATGAAGGTAATATATTAAAATCTCCCTTAAATGACAAAGGGAGACTTTGAGGATTTCCTAGAAATCACAATTAGTCATCAACCACCAGCTACTGCAGGGACAATACTCACTTCATCACCATCTTTTAATGATGTAGATGTTCCATCCAAAAAGCGAATATCTTCGCTGTTGACGTATAAGTTCAAGAATCGGCGCGGTTGTCCGCTTTCATCACACAACCGAGATTTGATACCGGGACAGTTTTTTTCTAAAGAATCGAACAGTTCGGCAATGGTACTGCCATAACATTCTAAGGCAGCTTGGTTATTTGTAAATTTCTGAAGGGGAGTCGGAACTAAAACTTCGACAGACATAGGTGTAGAAAGTATGAAGTATGAAGTATAAGGTGGAAAGTACTAAGTTTTCATACTTACCAACGTACCGCCCATAACTTCTGGGTCGGAACTAACTGGGGCTTTGAACTCAGGTAATCATAATATTTGTTATCTTATGTTATTACGATTTTTCTTCTAGTATAGATGAGAGATAATTTATAAAGTAAACATTAAGATTTTGGAGGTTGGGGAGTAAATATGGTTGGGAGTAGGAACTGTAGCTCAAGAACCAGATATGGTCGATGAATTCAGCTTTGTTAACGACAGTGAGATGGGGGAACTCATCCGAGCGTTTGATTGGGCGACGACGACCGTGGGAAAAGTTGAAAGTTGGTCGTCTAGCTTGCGAATGGCAGTGAGCATCTGCCTGGAATCTGCTTTTCCCATGCTGATTTGTTGGGGAACAGAGTTGGTGCAGTTCTACAACGATCCCTATATACAAATTCTAGGGAGCAAACATCCGCAATCGTTAGGACAACGGATGCGCGATTGCTGGTCAGAAGTTTGGGAAACGCTCGACCCCATTGTTAGAAGTATTCAAGAGACGGGCAAAGCGGTCAAGTCTCTTGATATGCGGTTTATTATTCATCGCTACGGCTATGACGAGGAAACGTATTTCTCGGTTTCCTACAGTACCATTCGGGATGAAATCGGTCAGAGCGGTGGCATTCTTTGCACAGTCACAGAGACAACCGAAAGGGTTTTGGCCGAGCGCCGTCTCCGCACGCTACGCGAACTGGCAGTCAACACCACCTCAGCGCGAACCATTCAAGCGGCAGGGCAAGCGGCGCTCGACACCTTAGCCAGCAATGGCGCTGACATCCCATTTGCCCTGTTGTATCTGCTCAATACTCAGCAAACAATTGCCCAACGCTTAAGTGAGACGGGATTAGCAGCAGACTCTCTACTGAATTTAGCAACCGTTGATTGTCGTCAGGATGTCGTTGGTGTCTGGGCACTCGCTAAGGTGATGCAGACTCTTCAGCCACAATTTGTGAGCAATTTGCGCTCGGAGTTTGGGCTAGAGGCAGCGCAACCGGAATTACCTAATACTGCTCTAATTCTACCGATCGCTGCCCAAACGCAAGAAGGCATGACAGGATTTTTAGTGGTGGGTTTAAGTCCTTACCTACTGCTGAATGAGGAGTATCGCGGCTTTTTAGACCTCGTTGCAGGGCAGGTAGCCACCTCAATTGCCAACGCCCGCGCCTATGAAGAAGCAGCCTCGCGAGTAGAAGCACTGGCAGAACTGAATCGAGCAAAAACTACTTTTTTCAGCAACGTCAGCCACGAATTTCGCACACCCCTGACGCTGATGCTGTCGCCACTGGAGGAGACGCTGACAGAATTAGAGGGAATTTTACCAGCAAAAGCGCGATCGCAATTAGAGATGGTGCAGCGAAATGGAACGCGCCTGCTTAAGCTCGTTAATACCCTTTTAGATTTTTCGCGCATTGAAGCAGGAAGGACTCAAGCAAATTATGAACCAACCGATTTAGCTAAGTATACCGCAGAACTGGCGAGTATTTTTCGCTCTGCTGTTGAGCAAGCAGGACTGCAATTAACTATCGATTGTCCTCTTTTACCGTCACTCATTTACGTGGATCGCGAAATGTGGGAGAAGATTGTATTGAATCTGCTCTCGAATGCGTTTAAGTTCACGTTTGAAGGAGAAATTAATGTTTCTGTGCGTCCCTTTGGCGATCGCGTGGAACTAGTGGTGCGCGATACCGGGACTGGCATTCCAGCAGACGAAATTCCCCGGTTATTTGAGCGGTTTCATCGAGTCGCAGGCGCACGGGGACGTACCTTCGAGGGAACGGGCATTGGGCTATCGCTGGTTCAAGAATTAGTCCACCTGCATGGTGGGGCGATCGCCGTTGAAAGTACTCTAGATGAGGGCAGTGCCTTTACTGTCGGGTTGCCATCTGGAACGGCTCATTTGCCGAGCGAATGCCTACGGCAGGGCGAAGCCCAACGCATCAACAAAAGCCGCACTCAAACCTCCACCGTAAATGGTGCAATGTCTTATGTCGAGGAAGCTTTAGGTTGGCTACCGGAAGAAGGGACTAGGGATTGGGGACTAGGGAATAGGGAAGAATTGTTTCCTAGCCCCTCTTCTGCTAGGATTCTGCTGGTAGATGACAATGCTGATATGCGGAATTATCTGCACCGCATCCTCAGCCAGTTCTATGAAGTGGACGTGGTTTCAGATGGCGAAACCGCATTGGTATCAGCACATAAGCGTATGCCCGATTTGGTACTTAGCGATGTGATGATGCCAGGAATTGATGGCTTTGAGTTGCTACGCCAGTTGCGAGCCGATCCGAAAACTAGTGAGATTCCAATTTTGTTGCTGTCTGCCCGTGCTGGAGAAGAATCGGCAGTCGAAGGGCTGAAAACTGGAGCCGATGATTATTTGGTGAAACCCTTTAGCACCCGCGAACTGCTTGCCCGTGTTGCTGCAAATTTAGAACTTAGGCGATCGCGCCAAGCTGCCGCTCGTCATCGCATTGACAGCGATCGCAAACAAGCTGAAGTTGCCTTTCGCCGATCTGAGGAACGCTATCGAACTCTGTTTGAATCCATTGACGAAGGTTTTTGCGTCATCGAAATGCTGTTTGATGAAAACAACACGCCCCTCGATTACCGCTTTTTGGAAATCAATCCGGCATTTGAGAAACAAACGGGACTCGAACAAGCAGAGGGGAAAACGGCGCGTCAGCTAGCGCCGGATCTCGAAGATCATTGGTTTGAGATTTACGGCAAAGTCGCGCTAACGGGCGAACCCGTTCGCTTCGAGAATGGCTCCGAAGTGATGAACCGTTGGTTCGACGTTTATGCATTCCGTGTTGGGGAGCCTGAGAGCCGCAAAGTTGCAATACTTTTCAAAGATGTCACCGAACGCAAGCGCATTGAAGACGAACGCAAACAAGCAGAAGTTGCCCTGCGAGAAAGTGAAGAGCGGTTTCGCAACATGGCAGACAATGCTCCGTTCATGGTTTGGGTCACCGATCCAACTGGATACTGCACCTACCTCAGCCAAAGCTGGTATGACTTTACAGGTCAAACCGAGGAAACAGGGCTAGGATTGGGTTGGTTGGATGTTGTGCATCCAGAGGACTGCGAGTACTCTAGGAATATTTTCCTAGAAGCCAACAAGCGGGGCGATGCATTCAGACTGGAATACCGATTGCGGCGCAAGGATGGTGAGTATCGCTCTTGCATCGATGCTGGTAGTCCCTGGTTTGGGGGCGATGGTCAGTTCAAAGGATACATCGGCTCGGTGATTGACATCTCGGAGCGCAAACAAATGGAGGAAGCGTTGCAGCTCGGTCTAGATCGCCTTGATATTGTCATTGAAGGCGCTCAAGTCGGGTTGTGGTACTGTGACTTACCACTAGACAAATTAGTGTGGAATGACCAGTGCAAAACGCATTTTGGGCTGCCACCAGATACTGAGGTCTCAATCGACACCTTTTATGAGCAGCTTCATCCAGACGATCGCGAACGAGTACAACGTGTTGTTGGTGACGCCATTGAGGGGCGGGCTAATTACGACGTGGATTACCGCACTGTTGCTCCCAATGGACAAATGCGTTGGATTCGCGCTGTTGGACGAGTGACTTACGATGTTAATCAAATCCCAAAACGTTTTGATGGCATTACTATTGACATTACCGAGCACAAACGGCAGGTAGAAGAACGAGAACACCTGCTGCGACGGGAGCAATCTGCCCGCGAGCAAGCAGAATCGGCAAACCGCATCAAAGATGAATTTCTAGCAGTGCTGTCCCATGAGCTACGCACACCTCTTAATCCTATCTTGGGTTGGACTAGTTTTCTTCGCAAGGGATCCTTGGATGCGGCAAAAACCGCTTATGCATTGGAAACCATTGAGCGCAACGCCAAGCTACAGGTGCAACTGATTGAGGATTTGCTCGATATCTCTCGCATTCTACGCGGCAAACTCAGTTTGAATGTGATGCCTGTCGATCTGAGTGCAGCGATCTCAGCCGCCCTTGAAACCGTTCGATTAGCAGCACAAGCCAAGTCACTGCAAATTCAAACGACAATTTCACCTACGGTTGGAACGATTAGCGGAGATGCAGGGCGGTTGCAGCAGGTGTTGTGGAATCTTTTATCGAATGCAGTCAAATTCACTCCTCAAGGTGGTCAGATTACGATCGCATTAACAATCGCTGGAACTCATGCCCAAATTCAAGTGACCGACACGGGAATTGGCATTAATCCTGACTTTCTGCCTTATATCTTTGAACATTTCCGGCAAGAGGATGGCGCAACAACCCGGAAATTTGGCGGCTTGGGGTTGGGGCTGGCGATCGCTCGGCAAATTGTCGAAATGCATGGAGGTACGGTTCAAGCCGAGAGTCCCGGTGTTGGAAAGGGGGCAACATTTACTGTCAAGTTGCCGTTGTTAGGGAGTAGGGAATTGGGAGTAGGGAGTAGAGAAGACAACTCCGCCTCATTGCCGATTGCCCATTCCCCCCTTATGGGTCTTCGAGTGCTTGTTGTTGATGATGAGGTAGACACTCGCGAGTTAATTGCTTTTGTTTTAGAACAGGCAGGAGCGATTGTCACCTCTGTGCCGTCGGCTCTAGCTGCACTGGAAGTTATAGCCCAGTCCAAACCTGCTGTGCTCCTGAGTGACATCGGAATGCCAGAGATGGATGGCTATATGCTGATGCAACACATTCGAGCAATGTCACCCAGTCAGCAAATTTCAGCAATTGCCCTCACAGCCTTTGCTGGGGAGAGCGATCGGCAACTGGCACTCAGAGCTGGATTTCAGAAGCATATTTCTAAACCAATCGAGCCAGATATGCTTGTGCAAGCGATCGCGAGTTTAATTGGAAACTGACTTTTCACTCGATAGCCATTAGCTATAGCAATTCCCACATTCGTGAGGTATGTAAAGAAAGAATTAACCGCTGATGAACGCAGATGGACGAGGCAGTGCGTTGCGGGGGTTCCCCCCGTTGAAGCACCTGCCGTGCAGATAAATTTGTACCTCAGCAGATTAGGAAACGCTATCTTAGCATTTGTTAAGTATCAACCACCAGCAACTGCAGGCACAATACTGACTTCATCACCATCTTTTAATGGTGTGGATGTTCCATCCAAAAAGCGAATATCTTCGCTGTTAACGTATAGATTCAAGAATCGGCGCGGTTGTCCGCTTTCATCACACAACCGAGATTTGATACCAGGACAGTTTTTTTCTAAAGAATCGAACAGTTCGGCAACAGTACTGCCATGACAGTCTAAGGCAGCTTGGTTATTTGTAAATTTCTGAAGGGCAGTAGGAACTAAAACTTTTACAGACATGGTTAATTGTTAGTGGTTGGTGGTTAGTGGTGTAGGATAGGCGTCTCGCCTGTCATCGTTAGTTGTTAGTGGTGTAGGATAGGCGTCTCGCCTGTCATTGTTAGTAGTTAGTTGATGTTCTACTATTTACTAACCACTAACCACTAACTTATAACTAGACGAGGACTTGTTGCCATTCTAGGCGATCGAGGGTACGAGAACGCTCTAGTGCTCTTTCAAAGCTGTCGAGCTTCGCTTCAATGGTTAAGGGTTCTCCAATGTAGCCCTGTACGGCTTCTTGGGTTTTCAAACCATTTCCGGTAATGTATACCACGGTGGTTTCATCGGGGTCAATCTTGCCTGCTTCTACCAATTTCTTCAGCACGGCAACGGTTGTCCCTCCTGCTGTTTCTGTGAAAATACCTTCTGTCTCTGCAAGCAGCTTGATGCCTTCGATGATTTCGGTATCTGTCACAGACTCAATATTACCACCAGTTTTGTGCGCTATATCTATAGCATATACACCATCTGCTGGGTTGCCGATCGCAATGGATTTGGCTATGGTATTTGGTTTGACTGGTTTGATAAAGTCGCGTCCTTCTCTATATGCTTGAGCAATGGGCGAACATCCTTCTGCTTGTGCGCCGCTAAATTTAACGTTCTTGGCTTCTACCAAACCTAGTTCTACAAATTCTTGAAATCCTTTGTAAATTTTTGTATATAACGAACCAGATGCCAAAGGAGCAACGATGTGGTCTGGTAACTCCCAACCTAGTTGTTCTGCCACTTCAAAACCTAGTGTTTTGGAACCTTCGGAGTAGTAGGGGCGCAAGTTAATATTGACAAATCCCCAGCCATGTGTATTGGCTACTTCGGAACAGAGACGGTTCACTTGGTCGTAATTGCCTTTAACAGCCATGAGGGTTGGGCTGTAGATTAAGCTACCCAAAATCTTTCCGGCTTCCAAGTCAGCAGGAATGAATACACAGCAATCTAATCCTGCATGGGCTGCGATCGCTGCGGTAGAATTAGCCAAGTTTCCAGTACTAGCACAAGAAACTGTAGAGAAACCTAATTCCCGTGCTCTAGTGAGAGCAACCGACACCACCCTATCCTTAAAGCTGAGGGTGGGCATATTGACGGCATCATTTTTAATAAACAGTTTATTCAGACCAAGGCGACGTGCCAAGCGTTGAGACCGAACCAGTGGGGTCATACCAGTTCCCACATCAATGGGATTTTCACTCGACACAGGCAAAAAGTGACGGTAGCGCCAAATAGAGTTAGGACCGGATTGAATTGTTTCACGGGTGACCTTAGACCGAAAGGCGCTGTAGTCATAGGTGACTTCCAACGGACCGAAACAGAACTCGCACACGTGGAGGGCTTTGAGTTCGTACTCCGCACCACATTCCTTACACTTCAAAGACTTAAAAGTGCCTGTGTTCGCTTGGGTATGAGTAGTTGTCGCCTGTGTCATAAGTCCGCCTTCCCTAGATGTCCGTCAACTGTGGTTTTGATAGTAACACGCGCCAAAATACCCGTCAAACATACCCGACATTTTTTATCGGGATTAAAAAACTTAAGCGATATTGGCTCCATCACCCAGCATTAAGTCAGTACCCAGTAATTCTCATCTGAGTAGCCAAATAATGGAGTAAAGCGTAGCCAAACACCATATTTGTTCACTTTTTCAACTTCTCTGTAAAGCTAATAATTTTTTAACTTGCACAGCCGAGAGTCAGCCTAACTTTTGTGGGACGGGCGTCCTCGCCCGTTCTCGTCCATTCTTATAAGCGCAATAGCTTACTATTGCAATCGGCGACGCCACTTCTTAGGTTCTTGAGAACAGTGGGAAATGGCGTAGACAATGACTTCAACTTCATCTAAAAACCTTCGGGAGTGGGGAAACCTTGTAGCTTTAGCTCAAGGAGGAAGCACAACACATATCATTTTAATGGCAGTCTAACTTTTCTAAAATGCATAGCTATACCCATCCTTTGCGTGAATTCGTTTACAATATCTGTGAGAAATTCCTTGAACTAAACCAGTTTTAGTTGAGACATTGAAACTGCCAGTAGCGCGAGTTGCGATTCTGCCAACATATTGACCCATCTTTTTACTACTAGTGACGACTGCTTTAACAATGTCGCCAGTTTGAAAACCAAAGTGAAATTTAGTTCTGGAACAATGACGATTCGGGAATCCATATTTATCAGTGCGACATATTTGTCTTGTTCCGTGACCGTTGGCAGTAATGAACAAAGGTTTGAGTCTTTTGATATCTAGAATTGGGGTTGATTGACCGACACAAGCAGCGTCAAAATAATGAGTTTTGGGTAATCCTTGTTGGGTTCTATTAAACTTTGTCAATCCACCACTTCCTGTTTCTACTGGTAGTCCAGTGGCTTTTAAAATTTCTAGCAGTGCAAATCTAGTTGTGTTAACGGCTGTTGCATCCGCAAGTGGTTGTTTGACTTGTTTTAAGATTTTTTCTAATCTCGCGGAGTCTTTTTTGAGAAAGTCCTTAATATCCTTAGTCCCTTTTTTGAGATTACACTTTTCGCAACTTAAAGTTAAATTTGTTATTGAGTCACTTCCTCCTTTGGCTCGACAGTGAATGTGTTCTATTTGAAGTGGAACGTCTTTTGCATCACAGTAAGCGCATTGCCGATTCCACTTTTCTAGTAGATACTCTCTAGTTTCGTAACCGAAGAGTGTACCTTGCTGATATTCCTTCCCTTGAATATTTGGATGGCGAATTAATTGCATATCAAAGCGTACTAATTCTTGGCTAATTGCTTCAATTGGTGCAATTTTACGCAATCTTTCAACCCAAGTCTTGATATTGTCAACGCGACTTCGTAAACTAGGAGCCAACCAATTTTCTCGACGTTGCTTTGCACATGGTTGTTTGTTGCCTTTTCTGAACCATTCATGCTTGGGTGGTTGGCGATAGCGAGTTTTACGGTTTCTCCGACTTCGCCTAATTTGCTTTCTAGATGTTAAAGCATCTCTAATTTGAAAACCTTTGTGCTCAAGGTGGGCAGCAAATACAACTTCTCCTGTAGCATCGTTAACTAAAGCAATACCCGTTGTTTTTGAACCTGGGTCAATTTTAAATCTTAGGGGAGAGACAGAAATATCTGGTTTAGATTCTTCCAAAATAAGAGTAAAAGGGAATTTTTTATAAACTGCCGCTTTTTTGTTTCGTAATAACTGCCTCGCTTGTGCTGGATGTATTGGGTCTAGTGGTCGAAAGTTTGCGTCAATTAAAAATACTTTGGACATAAATGTCCCTCCTTTCGGGTGATGTTAGCCTCGCCAAAGTTATTGGTCGGTACTATTTGGACAGCACTGGCTTACCCCTTGTAAACCTGTTTAACCATCCAATTTCAGAGCTACAAACTGGCTACGCATCTGTAGGTGAGAACTTTAACTCTTGCCAATAACGTAGTACCTGAGTACTTAAGCTGGTCAACTAACTAAAGTTTGGAGGCACGAAGCCCCGTTACTTTAGTACGGGGTGCTGACGAACAATCTGGTACAGATTGGGGTTGCGTTGAATTGAGACAAGCATCAACACAGCGTAAAAAACTCAGATCCCAAACCAAGTTCACGCTCCTCGTACAAGTCGTAAGCCTCAATCATATCCTGCTCAGCAGCTGGAAGGATGGTTAACTTAAGAGTCATGCTGTTGAAGAATTCTTGCTTTTACGTCTTCCCAACTACTACCTATAGATGGATTTTGTAGGTATTCCGCTTTGCGGCGAGCTAACTCTTGTTTCTGCCAATCTAACACCGGAAGATCTGTGGGAGTATCGGCTATATCATCCCATAAATCCTCTACCAGTTGGAGTTTTTCTGCAATTGAAAGACGGTCGAGTTCAGGTAACATCGGATTCATAGTTTTCTTGTATTTCCTGCACTCCATATTAACGTAAGTTCAATGACTTTAGTGGGCTTTAGCGCTGTCAAGGTGGATAAAAACTTTAGAAAATTGATAGTCTCACTTATTACCTCTGCGTACTTTGCGTCTCGGCGGTTAAATAGATAATTTTTGAACCGTAGAGGGCGCACCAGAGTGCAGAGGTAAGAGGTGAAAAATTGCCCTATACTACTTAAAATATCTTTGTTATGCAATTTTGATGCTTTTGTGGAAAATACGGGTTAATACATACATTTTCCAACAACTTGTTTTCTATAAATTTTTCCATAAGTCCATACTTCTACTGAAGCTTAATGCAGGCATAAAAAGTTACATTTTTGTAAGCTCAATTTCTCTTGATGAGAATCTCCAGAGTCAATGAGCAACAATTTTATGAGGGATGAAGTGTGAAGGATAAAAGATAAATTTTTTATCCTTTACCCTTTATCCTTCATACTTTCTTTGGTCATTTGGGCAATCTACTAAAAATTTATACCTAGACTAAATCCTCAAAAACTTTAACTTTTGAGTGAAACGTACTTGGCAATTTTTCAATCGATAAATTCAGTTCTACCTTAAAACACTAGATTTAATCTAAATTTTCCATTTTCGGGTTCATCATGCCACAAACATATAAACTATTGTTAGGAAAAACCAAGCTCTATCTTTATTTAATTACCACGGGATTATTAGCTCATAGTCTTTTCCAATATGTCACCCCAGTCAAAGCTGAAGGTACAAATGCGGGTCAATCTATTAGCAATACGGCAACTGCTACCTATGAAGATCCTAATAATCCTGGAACCACAATTAACACGACTTCTAACACAGTCGTTGTGACCGTTGCTGAAGTTGCAGGCGTAACCGTAACTGGTTCTGGTACTTCATTTAAAACCGACCAAAATGGGGATAGCAAAATTGGTATAGGCGACTCCGTTTATTATACTTACAACGTCACTAACGTTGGTAACGACCCTACAAAATTTCGCATTCCCGACCAACCTACAGTTACCGGACCCGGACAACTTGATGGGGCAGTACAAATCAGCTACGATGGCGGTACAACTTGGCAAGACGTTGCTGCAGGTGGAACTTTAACTAACTCAATTACACCTGGTGGTTCTGTTTTAGTACGAGTTCCTGTTAAAGTTGCAGATGGTGCAACAAGCGGAAGCATTATATCTGTCAAATTAGGCGATACACCTAGCGATGCTCAAAACCAGCCACGAAGTGAAAATGGCGGTGACCTATATACTGTAGATAATCCTGATGGTACACCGGGTGAAGTTAATGGTGTACCTGTGAATGGGGTACGTGAAGCTAGCGCCACACAACAAGTCACGGTGGATTCAAACCTAAAAAATTACACTCTTGCAACAGTCCTCAAAACTCGCAGCAGTCAAACAAGTGCTGGTGTAGTGGGTCCTGGAGGCGATAATCTCAGCTACGACTTAAGCTTGCGAGTTGAAAACAACGACCCTACAGGTAACGGTATCAGCCCCGCCCCTCTCAATGGTACAACTATTCCCGGTCTTCCTGGTTCCAATATTTTGGTATCTGATGCCATTCCCGCAGGAACTAAATTAGTCAGTGTCAAAGCCCCATCTGGTTGGCAACCCGTTTATACAACCAGCGATGTCTCATCTTTTGATGCCAATCAAGCAACTTGGACAACCACTGCACCATCAGATTTAGCGACAGTCAGACGGATTGGTTTTGTAAGAACTGGAAGTATTGCCCCAGGTACGACAGTAACGGGCTTCCAAATTATTGTTGAAGTTCTTGGTACGCCTGAATCTGTTGTCATTGCTAATATTGCTCAATTGTTCGGTACAACACCTAGCGGATCTCCTGTATATGATGAATCAGGAGACCAAAATCCCAGTAATTTTGATGGTTCTAATCCCCCTGCTGGTACTGATACCAACGGCGATAAAATTCCCGATACCCTTCCTCCAGATAGTGTTGATGATGGTTCGATCGTTCCCACAGATTCCAATAACAATGGAATTCCTGACGAGTTGGAAGGACCGAATGGAACTGGAACTGATACCAATAACAATAATAGTGGTACTGGTCCAGGTGGAGAAGCGAATCTTGTCACCCTCACTGCTGCAGGAGGAACTTCTGTCTTAAACGGACCGAAGGATGCACCAGATGCTGTTGCGGAAAACGATAACAATAAAGATTTCACTAACAAATCTTCACTAGTCCCTGCAGGTACAATCCCCGGAACATTAATCGATCCCGATGGGGTTAGTTTTACCAACACTCTCAAGAATACTGGTACGGGTAGTGCTAACGTCTCGTTGATTCCAACACCTCCCACAAACGCAGGAGACTTACCCGTAAATACACTTGTGACTATCAGTTACGGCAGTTTATCTGCAACCTATAAATATGATGGGACAAATTTTGTGTTCCAGTCAGGGCAAGGACAGGTTAATAACCAAAATGTTAGTGCAACAAATCCTATCCGAATTGACGGAGTTGCAGTTAACGCAACAGCGAATTATGGTGTGGAAGTGAATTTGCCTTCTGGAACTCCACTTTCTACGGATATCAATCGTGGCTTCCCAGTTCCCATAACAGCGTATATTGATGATGCAACGCCAGGATTTCAAGGAACTGAACCCAGGAATATCACCATTGACCGCGTTTACACTGGTTTCTTGAAAATGGTGAAACTATCCCGCGTACTGCAAGGAACGGGTCCCGCAGTTGGTACGGGTCAAGATAATTTTGAGACAACACCTGGTGTTGGGGAGACTTCCAACGATGTCCTTAGAACTCCTGCTTCAGGAAACATCATTGAGTACCAAATTAGATACAAAAACGTTTCAGAACCTCAATCCGGTACGGGTAACATCGTCTTAAATGCTGGCAAGGTGGTTATTACTGAAGATGGCACGACTTGGGATGGAACGAAAGGTAATAACTGGGCTTTAGATAACGATAACAACAACATCATAGATACGAGTCATGTCGTTGGTTCTGCAAAAGATTCTGGTGCTGCAACGATTAACTTCTTTAGTGGTAAACCAGCAACGACTATAGCAGGCGACCAAACCGGGACAACGGTTAATAATGATGTGACTAAGTACGTCGATACTGTAACTGACTCGGTGACACCGGGACAAGAAAGAACATTTACTTTCCAACGTAAGGTGAACTAGGGGATTGGGTATTGGGGATTGGCGATTGGGATTGAACGTTTTAAATTTTCTGTTTATTCCCCTTGCCTTATTTTCCCAGTCCCTAGTCCCCAATCCCCAACAACACAAAGGAGATATTAAGATGAAACGTGTAATATTAGGAGCGATCGCATTCTTAGCGACTGTTCCTGTTCTGAATCAAACAAACTTTGGCTTAGAAACAGCCATTGCCCAAAACACGCAAACAAAGGGACAAGTGCAGTTGCGCTTGGATGCAGAAAAGAGAGTTATCCAGCAAGTACAGGGTCAGCAAACCTCAAGTTGGCAACCATTACAAGGAAAGGCTTTGGTAGAACCAGGAAATATTTTGCGTTACACGGTAACGGCTAATAACAACACTGACAGGAATATTAAAAATCTGATTGTCAATCAACCTATTCCTTTGGGAACCGTGTATGTACTGAATTCTGCTACAAGCAATGTTAATACTGGAGCCAAAATTACTTACAGTATTGATGGAGGACGTAGTTTTGCAGAAACCCCAAACGTTAAAGTTTCTCTGGCAAACGGCAAAGTTGAAACGAAACCTGCACCAGTTACAATGTATACTCACGTTCGTTGGAAGTTTGGGTCATCAATTCCTGCTAGGGGAAGTGTCAAAGGAATTTATCAAGTCAAGGTGCGGTGAGGATTTATGGAATTTGAACCGCACCCCGTAGCAGACGAACGCAGACGAACGCAAAGACTTTTCTATTTTATCCGCGTGTATCAGCGTGCATCTGCGGTTATAAATAAGAAACTCTGGTTGGGATGGTTCGCGATCGCCTATATATTCTGCAACCCAATCTCAGCAATGGCTCAGGCGAAGAACCTCATTAACCAAGCGACATATACTTATACAGATTCTCATAACAACTCTGAATTTCAAGGTATTTCCAGTCAAATTGATATTCAACCCATCCAATTAATTGACCCTCAAGGGCGAATTTTAGGCTGTGGCGGACAACCACTGTCTGATTACAATGGTTTTTCTGTTGGTTTATACGACACTAACCCTAACGATCGCACGGGAACGGAGTTGGGAAGATTGGTTTCTCTGACTCCCACAGAGTTCCCCGATCTTCCTAATAATAATGTTGCCAGAGGAGTACAACCAAATACTACAAACAGTAATCCATATATACTTAAAAATTCTTCTGAGGGTCAGTATAACTTTTTATTAGATCCCAGCAAGGGTCAAGTGACTCCTGGAAAAACTTATATTTTGGTAGTCAATCCCCCACAAAATTCTATCTACTCCCAACGACGAATTAAAATTTCTATTCTCGATAATGCAGGTAATACCCAAAATAATATTGTTCGCTATCTTGCGGCTTCCTTGGACGGTCAGCCTATTAGCATCACGGGAGAAACGAGTTACCAAGGAACTGTGGTTTTGATTCCCAACGCCGAACTGGTGGGACTCAATTTGTTTGCGTTTGAGTTTGACGTAGGAATGTGTCAAACGCAACAAGTACAAATTATTAAAACAGGCGATCGCGCAACGGCAGAACCTGGCGATACGGTCATTTACCGCTTGTCTATTAAAAACAAGAGCGATGTCGAACTCAATAACTTAGTCATTACTGATACCTTACCGCTCGGATTTAACTTTGTCTCTAAGTCTGTACGAGGTGAGTTTGAGGGTAAAGCAGTAACCGTAACCGTAGAAGGACAAGGCGCAACGATTATCTTACGAACCTCAGTACCTATTCCTCCAGGTAAAGTGCTTAATGTTGCCTATGGCGCTCAACTCTCACCCGATTCTGTACGCAGTTCGGGTCGAAATTCTGCGATCGTAAATGCCCAACGCATGGATAACAATTTTGCGGTTAAAGATGGACCCGCAACTCATCAATTAAAAGTCCGACCGGGGATTGTGTCTGACTGCGGCACGATTATTGGTCGAGTTTTTGTTGATAAGAACTTTGATGGCGAACAGCAAACAGGAGAACCAGGAGTTCCTAATGCAGTTATCTTCCTAGAAGATGGCAACCGTATAACTACGGATGTTAATGGTTTATTTTCTGTTGCTAATGTCCTACCAGGAAACCATACTGGAGTCCTAGACCTTAGCAGCCTTTCTGGTTACACCCTAGCCCCCAATCTTTACTTCCGCGAACGAAACAGCCAATCTCGCTTGGTGCGTCTAGAACCAGGTGGAATGGTACGAATGAACTTTGCAGTTACCCCCGCCTTCCATGAGGAGGTCAAAAAATGAAAAGACTGCATTACCGTACTCTTCTGCCATCTGCCCTTTGCCGTCTGCCTTATTCACAATTAATAGGTGTCGTGGCAGGAGCAAGTCTTGTTTTCTGTCCTATTATTGTTAAAGCACAAACATCTCCCCCTTCTCCTGTCTCTCCCTCTCCGACATCTTCCCTATCCTCAATCAAAATCCTCACTCCCACTCCCGATGCTGTTATCGATGTCCCGGCGACAACGATTGTTTTGCAGTTCTCCGTGGATGCGACTGTGGAATTGCGGGTAAATGGCGAGTTGGTAGACCCTTCTTTGGTTGGTCGTACAGAAACCGATTCAACAACCAATTTAGTCACACAAACATGGTATGGTGTTTCTTTGAAAGAAGGGCAAAACACGATCGCAGCGACTGTCCTTGGTGCTAAAGACTCTACAGCAACAATAGAAGTACAAGTTAAGGGAGCGCCAACTCAGATAAAATTAGAGACAGTAGAATCGCGGATTCCTGCTGATGGACGTTCTACAGCTACCATCCGGGGTAGATTGCTCGATGCTAATGGAAACCTGTCGAACCGCGATGCTGTTGTCACCTTAGTTTCAACAGTTGGTGAGTTTATTGGTGCTGACAGCAAATCCGACCAACCGGGATTTCAGGTAAAGGCGCGGAATGGGGAATTTACAGCAACTCTCAAATCTGGCTTGGACGCACAAACGGTACGAATTTTAGCCAAAGCAGGAGAGTTAGAAGCATATACCCAGTTGCAGTTTGAAACTGCATTGCGTCCGAGTATTGCTACTGGTGTTGTGGACGTGCGTCTGGGTGCGAGGGGTACTGATTATTATGGAAGATTCCGCGATTTCCTCCCTATTGATAAAGATAACAGTACTCAATTAAACGTGCGTTCTGCCGTCTTTGCAACTGGGGCAATAGGAGAATGGTTATTTACTGGAGCATATAATAGCGATCGCGCCCTCAATGAAGATTGTAACTGTGACAATCGCCTTTTTCGATCCTATCAATTTAGCGAGCAAGCCTATCCAGTTTATGGTGATAGTTCTCAAGTTGATGTCTTGACGCCTTCGGTTGATAGCTTTTATGTAAAGTTCGAGCGCTCGCCACGTATACCCAACGCTAACCCCGATTATGCCATGTGGGGTGACTATAACACTGAGGAATTTGCCCGTTCTTCCCAACAATTTACAGCCACAACACGTCAGCTTCACGGTTTTAAAGCAAATTATAACATAGGCAATCTTCAAGTTACGGGTTTTTACGGAAACAATGTTGAAGGATTTCAACGGGACACCTTACCTCCTGACGGAACAAGCGGTTATTACTTCCTTTCCAGAAGATTGCTGATACCAGGTAGCGAAAACGTCTTTGTAGAATTGGAAGAACTCAACCGTCCCGGTACTGTATTGGAACGCAAGCAGCTTTCTAGAGGTCCCGACTACGAAATCGACTACGATCGCGGGACATTATTATTCCGCCAACCCGTTTTGCGTACAGATGTAGATAACACGGGACAAGTTCTCGTCCGCCGGATTGTTGCGACTTATCAATATGATAGTCAAGACAGTAAAAGCAACATTTACGCGGGTCGCTTGCAATATAACTTGTCTCGCGAAATCAATCGGGAAAGTTGGGTAGGAACGAGCTATGTCAGAGAAAACCAGGGAGTGCGGGATTTTGAACTTTATGGTGCGGATGCACAGTTGGCTTTAGGTAGTAAAGGCAAGTTGATTGCAGAATATGCACATTCTACCAACAACACGGATGTTGCGGGAGCCGTGAGTGGATCGGCGGCGCGTGTGGAAGCTCAAGGACAAATTGTTAGGGGCTTATTTGGACGTGCTTATTACCGTTTTGCTGATGCGGGATTTGCCAACAACGCTACTACTAGCTTTGTTCCCGGTCAAACTCGATATGGAGCACAACTGACAAGTCAGGTTTCCCGAAGTACTAATGTGAGGGTACAATACGATCGCGAAGATAACTATGGAGTTGCGCCTCGACCGTTAGATACTTTTGAGGAATTGTTCTCCCCAAGAAGTCAAGCCGTTCCTGGAACTCAGGTAGATAACTCCCTCACAACCATTTCAGCCGGAATTCAACAAAGGATAGGCAAAGCAACTGTTGATGTCGATTGGTTACACAGGGATCGTAAAGACCGCTTGGCTATTAATGACCAGAATACCAAATCTGACCAATTGCGATCGCGTCTAACTCTACCCATAGCAAAAAACCTCACCTTCTTAGCACAGAACGAACTGACATTATCCTCAGATACTGACACTGTTTATCCAGATAGGACTATCTTGGGATTAAATTGGGCTGTGACTCCCGGCGTGAATGTGAGTTTAACTCAACAATTTTACACTCGCGGTCAATTTGAAGATAACTCCATCACCAACTTGAGTATTAACGGCGAACACAAACTTGGAAAAGACACTACCTTAACAGGACGTTACTCCATTTTAGGGGGTGCAAATGAAGTCACCATGCAAGGTGCGGTTGGATTAAACCATCGCTGGACAATTTCACCTGGATTGCGGTTAAACCTTGCATACGAACACGTCTTTGGTGATTTCTTTGGTCGTAACGGGGCGGGAGTGCAGTATGCTCAACCCTTTGCAGTCGGTCAAAGTGCATCTGCATTAGGCTTGTTAAGCGGAGATAGTTATAGTGTTGGTTTAGAATACACCGACAATCCCAAATTCCAAGCAAGCGCCCGGTACGAACACCGCACCTCCTCTAGCGGTTCCAACACCGTCATTTCTGCTGCTGCAGCAGGTAAACTTTCCCCCGCCCTGACAGCACTCTTCCGCTATCAACAAGCAAATTCTGCCAATCAAAAATTGATAGGGTTAGGAGATACAGCCAATTTGAGACTTGGTTTAGCGTATCGCGACCCCAACAACGACAAATTTAATGCTTTGTTGCGTTACGAATATCGTAAAAATCCATCAACAATTCCCGACTCAATTCTTTTAGGTAGCGGTACGGGAGCGGAAGACCACACCTTTGCTACAGAAGCGATATACGCGCCTAACTGGAGATGGGAATTTTACGGAAAGTATGCGCTTCGCAACAGTACTTCTTACCTAGCACAGGATTTGATTGGGGCGACGACAACAAATCTAGCACAGCTGCGGGCGACTTATCGACTGGGTTATAGTATGGACTTGGTAGGAGAAACTCGTTGGATTCATCAAAAGGATTACACGGAAACGGGCTTTGTTATAGAAACAGGCTATTACTTAACTCCCAACTTGCGGTTATCTGCAGGTTACGTGTTTGGCAATATTGATGACCGCGATTTTTCTGGAACTCGAAGTGCGGGAGGTCCTTATTTGGGTTTAACTTTAAAGTTGAACGAACTATTTGATGGTTTTGGCTTGCAAAAAGTCCCTCCTCGCCAAGATAAAGAATCTACAGTACAAACCGTTACCAACAAGCTGAAGAAAGCAAAAGCGGGAACAGTGCAAACCGTTACAAACAAGTTGAAGAAAGCAAAAGCGGGAACAGTACAAACCGTTACCAACAAGCTGAAGAAAGTAAAAGCGGGAATGGAGGGGAGAAGAATATGAAGAAAAGATCGCTTTTATTCTCGTGTTCGTTATTATATGGCTTATGCTTTGGAATACAACCAGCCCAAGCCGAAGGTTCCAAAGAGTTAGTCTCTCAAGGCGGACACAGACCTTATTTGGAATGGTCGCCAAATTTAAGCACTGCAAACATTAAGCGTATTACCTTGCTGAAAGTCTATGTTCAAGTCGGGGAGACTGTTAACCTTGGTTCTAGCGTGCATGAAAGTGACAAATCGTTTAATGGTCAAGATATTGTCTATCGCAGTCCTTCTGGACAAAAGGGATCTTGTGACATACTAAGTACGGGTTTTGGTTTTATAGATACGTTAAAAAAAGAGCAAGCAGGACCATTACCAAACGCTCAAGGTTATACTCCATGTAAGTTTGTCGCTACAGAAACAGGAGTGTATGAAGTCGAGTTTCATGCACCTGAATTAGGAAACGACCAAAAAAATCCTCCAGTTAAACCGACGGCAGGACTAAGCGCGGATTTTCCTACAGACAATACTCAAGCATCAACTGTCGCCGCCTGGGATATCACAGTCAGAGATTCTCAGGGAAACGTAAAACCGGGGCGAGTTTTTACCAATTACCTTGCTTTTAACCTTGGGTCAAACGGTTTGTCTCTGAACTCGGACTTCTTCATTCAAACAAAAGATGGTTACCTTTACCGAACAGCAATGAATAGGGTAGATCCATTTGGCTTTATTTTCTTTGCAAATAGTCGTGGATATAAAGATGGCGACAGTACGCTTTATCGTTCTACACGCGCTGCTGGTAATACTCTCGCTCCTTTTTTAGGAGGGGTAGAAGTACAGCGACCGGATGTACCCGATACCCCAACTGATATTACTCATTTAGTCTTTATCAATAAACCCGACTTTGCCACTCTTGCGTCTCTTGGTATTCCTAGTGCGCCATTAATCCCACCAAAACCGACTAACTTTAAATTTACTGGTAAGAATGGAGCGAGTGGAAATCAAACCTTTGTTGGGGCGGGAGGTCACTTTAGCTTTGATTCGAGCAGTTCGGGTAGTTACGAAATTATTATTGATACTGATAATAACAACATTTATGACCCCAGTGTAGATAGAGTCTTACAAAACGTATCTCTTCCTAGTAAGAGTGTTGTCTTATGGGATGGTAAGGATGCAAACGGTAACAACTTGCTTCCTCGTCCTAACAATGCTCCTTATAACGCCAGAATTAGGCTGCGTGCGGGAGAATACCACTTCCCCATGTTAGATGCTGAAAACAATCCTAGCGGATTTATTATTGAAATGACGAATGCGCCCGGTCCGTTTCCTGCAGGTATTGATAAGTATACTGTTTACTATAATGATGACAACTACAAAACTAAAAATGGAACTGATGTTGACTTAAGTGAACCTGGAACCTCAACAACTCCTCGAAATGCTAGCGTTGGGATCGACAGTACATCGGGACAGCATGAGTTTAGTGGTGGTTACGGAGATTTTAAAGGCATAGATACTTGGACTTACTATCCTGGTGAAGCTGTCGTTGCGGATTTAATTATTACAGCTCAAAATCAGGCGAACGTACAGGGTACAAAATCTGCACGGTTTTTAACTGATACGGATGGCAGTGGGAATGTTACGGTGGGCGATCGCATTCAATATACTATTACTTATTCTAACCTAGATCCAGCCAAGAGCGACGCGACTGATTTTGTCATCAGTGACTCATTACCAGCGCAGTTAACTTTTGTAAGTGCAGAAATAACATCTAAAACATCTGGTAATAATATTACCCTGAACTCGGCTTACAAGGGATCTGGTGCTTTAACGAATTCCGGTACTTTGCGAGTTGGGGATACTATTACCGTCACGGTGACTGTTACAATTAACAACCATAATAACGGAACTCCCATTAGCAACCAAGCGAGTGCTAGTTTTAAGACACCTGATAGTACCGCAACAATTGGAACTGTCTTCACCGATGCTAACTCACCCGGTGCAACAACTGACCCACCCACTGTTGGTAACCCATTCCCACAAAAATCAGATGATAGTGTCGAAACAGGTAATGACCCCACTAAGACGGGTGATGACGATCCCACCTTATTGACTGTTGTTCCTACTGTTCCCAAACCAAATATATTATTAGTTAAAAGAATTACAGCTATTAATGGTTCCACCACTTCCAAAGGAGGGGATAATTTAGGGGGTTATATTAATGAAGCGGCTAATCCTTACGATGACAACGATATAGAACCAAATCTCGCTCCCAAGCCTCCTCAGTATCCTACCGTCGATACGAATGCATGGCCAAACCCTAGTAGTTTCCTAATTGGCGGTGTCAATGGTGGAAACGTGAGTCCTAATAATGAATTGGAGTATACTATATATTTCCTGTCTGCTGGCAATTCACCCGCTCCGAAAGTCTTGCTGTGCGATCGCATTCCCGATAATACCACTTTCATCCCCACTGCTTTTAACAGCGTGTCTTCAGCACCTGGTGGTGTTACTGGTGCTGACAGAGGTATTGTGCTTTACCACAATGGGACAGCAGTTTCCCTGACAGATGTTAAAGATGGTGATGCCGGACAATACTTTCCACCAGGAGTAGACCCCAAAACCATGTATCCTAAGATTGAATGTGGAGGAGCTAATAGTAATGGTGCGATCGTCGTTAACTTAGGCGATGTACCCAATGCTACAGGTTCCGGTACGCCTCCTAGCTCCTTTGGTTATATCCGCTTCCGAGGAAAAGTTAAATAATTTTGTACGATAGAACTGTTATATAAAAAACCAGAAAATATGGCTTCAATATAACGGTACGGAAATTGACTTTGCAGAGGAATTAAGCAAACATGGCGTACCAAAAACAGATATTGTGATTGGATTTCATTCACCATTTATGCGAAAATTTACAGAATATGCCATTACTTAATAATTTCACAAATCATGCACTGTCCCTACCACCGATGTCATGCATTGGTATTATTTTACTGAAAATCCCCGATGTGTAGGCTTAAGATTGGCAAACTCCACTTGAAAATTTATGCGATCGCTCATTCCACCACTTCTTGCTTCTAACACCCATTGACCAGGACGTAAATTCCAAAAGACCGAACCAGAAGAATCCGTCGTTAGTTTTTCACCATTTAACCACCATTCTACAGGTACTTTTGGTGTCCCTGCTAATTTGAACTCTAGTTTTTGTTTTGCTTCATCACCTCGACTGAGCAAAAACAAATCGCCTTGATGGGGAGATACTATCTCGATCTGGCTTGAAGTCAATCCAGATTGCTCTTGCTTTGCCAACCAATCGTCATATTCATGAGATAATTGAAATTGATTTTGGTGTTGGTAATCTTGGATGTTTTCTGGATAAAAATATTCCTGTACTATCGAAGAACAATCTGGTGTTGGTTTTAGCCCAGAGACAGTACAAATAGGGAGTTGTATCATACCTTCTGGAGGAGTAAAACTAACAGGTTCGTGCTTCTCGTGTAAGTGCAACATAATTCGATTCCACAAAGGTGCTGCACCAGTCACACCAGACACTTGACGCATTGGATCGCCATCAAAATTGCCTACCCAAGTCGCCACAGTGTAGTCAGCCGTAAATCCAACCGTCCAAGTATCGCGAAAATTAGAGGAAGTCCCAGTTTTAACAGCAGTCGGAAACGGTAAATTCAGGACTGAATCTACACCAAATGCAATTGCGCGTGCATGGCGATCTCTTAACATATCCGTTATGAGTTGCCATGTTGTGGGATTGGGGATTGGTGATTGGGGAACTCGGGGTCCCCTCTGGGGATAAGGGGTAATGGCGATTGGGGAACTCGGGGTCCCCTCTGGGGATAAGGGGTAATGGCGATTGGGGATTGGGGGTTGGCGATTGGGGATTGAGGAATGAGAAACTGTAGTGAGTAGCTGCACGGCTTCCCCTTGTCGTGCCATAGTCAGGTAAGCACGGGCTAATTCCCACAAACTGACTTCGCCACTACCCAGAGTTAACCCTAGCCCATAGTATTCTGGTGACTGGGTGAGATGTTCAAAACCTAGTTGGTGAAGACGATCGAGAAAAGTAGGCACACCCACCTTTTCCAACACCCGTATCGCTGGAATATTCAAAGAATTTGCTAAAGCGACTCGCACCCGCACTGGTCCTAAAAAACTTTTGTTATAATCAGTGGGACTGTAAAGCTTTGCTCCAGGAATTGCGTAGTGAGTGGGTACATCTGCCAAGATAGTATTGGGACGGATGACACCTTTCTCCAAAGCCAACTCATACAAAAATGGTTTGAGGGTAGAACCTGGTTGACGGAGTGCTTGTACTCCATCATTGCGTCCTAGCTGAGCTTCATTAAAGTAGTCAGGCGAACCGACATAAGCTAAAACTTCTCCGGTATGGTTATCAATGACCAAAGCTGCTGCATGATGAACATTGTTTTTAGCAAGAGTCGAAATAAGCTGCTGTACCTGTGCTTCTACAAACTGCTGTAAAGGTAGGTCTATAGTTGTTAGGATTGGATTAGATTTCCACTCTGGCTTGTTCGAGTGCGAAGGGCGGAACTGAGCAGACAACCAAAACAGAAAGTGCGGTGCAGCAATAATTTCCCGTTGACGAGATTGAAACACAATTTCTTCAGAATCTGCAAGTTTTGCTCGAGCCGGAGTAATATGTTTGTCCTGTTCCAGACGCTCGAGGACATATTTTTGGCGCTGCTTCAAACGTGGATAGTGCTGAAGTGGATCGAAGTACGTGGGATTATTGGGAATAGCAGCTAGGAGGCTAGCTTGAGCAAGATTGATATCACTCGCTGGTATGGAAAAATAGGTACGAGCAGCTGCTTCCACACCATAGATGTTCCCTCCCATTGGGAGACGATTGATATATGCAGCAAGAATTTCGTCTTTACTCATTCCTGCTGCTAACCGCCAGGAAAGCCAAATTTCTTGAACTTTGCCTGATAAAGTGCGAGGAACAGGATGTAACATCCTTGCCAATTGCATGGTAATTGTGGAAGCACCTGAAACAATCTTTCTTGTGTATATTGCATCTTTAATTGCGCGGGCTGCGGCTTTTAAATCTAATGCTCCGTGATGATAAAAGTCTCCATCTTCTGCAGCTAAAATAGCTTGGATAAAAAGTGAAGAAACTTGATTCAATGGTACTACAGATGTGTGCTCTTGGTCGCGGGTTAGCAATGTTCCCAATGGTAGCCCATTCCGGTCTGTAAATTCCAGTGCCAGCTGTTGTTGAGCAATATCAACGGCGCGAATGGGTATCAAATATGGCAGTAGGCGCACTGTCATACATATCAGCAGCAACGCTAGGATAACTTTGCAAGTTCTGCGATTCCACTGATGCCACAGTTTCTTTTTAAAATAGATAAGCGATCGCGAAGCCAGTTTCATGACCAAGGAGAATCCTGACGAGTTAACTTTAATTGTGCCAACATACTCAGTACTGGTTGTGTTAACGTCGTGAATATTGGGCAACACAAGAGGAAATGCAGTGGGTTACTACGACTTTCACAAAAATTGTTGCATTGCGATGGCGATCGCAGGTCTGTCTGTACTCAGCAGTGGACTAACTCCACCTGTTTACGCACAACCGACTCGTACTTCTACTATACAAAGTAATCCTAAAAGCTCAGTTGACTTTCTCAATCGAGGGCGCGATCGATTTCAACGTAGAGACTATAAGGGGGCGATAGAGGACTTCGATCGGGCAATAATTCTCAATCCTAACGATGCCAACACCTATTATCATCGGGGTCTTCTTCTACACGAGCTAGGAGACAATTTGAACGCGGTGTTGAGCTTCGATCGCGCATTGCAACTTAATCCTCGCTATGCAGACGCTTACTTTCGCAGGGCGGGTGCTCGTTATAATATTGGAGATCGACCCGGAACAATTCAAGACTTACAACTAGCAGCTAAGTTCTTTCAATCACAAGGAAACACAAAGGGTTATCAGCAAGCACAGAATCTAATTAAGCGACTAAGCACCTGGTAGAATGCCTGAATGGTAGCCATGTTATGCTGAGAAATATTATAGAGCATTTTTTGCGATCGCGAAGGATACCTCATGGCTGTTGTCACCCCAAAACGGTTTACAATCGACGAATATCATCGATTAATCGAACTCGGTTTTTTGACGCAAGGCTAGCAGTCGCTACAACTAAAATAATCGCAGAACGACGCATTGAAAAAGTTAGCAGAGGACGATACAGCCCCTTAAAAAACCTTGCCACCCAAGGTTCGGTTTCAGGCAACCGACCATAAGGCAAAAGAATTGCACATAAAGCTGGAGTCACAGTTAATGCTGTGATGCTAGAAGCAATAACTGCAGCCATGTAGCCCAATCCCATTGGGATGAAAATGCTACCTTCAACCCCAGTCAAAGCAAAAACTGGAGAGAAAACGACTATTGTAATGATGGTGGCTCCAAAAACCGAATCGCGTACCTCCTGACAGCCGTCGAATACTACATCTAAAACTGGACGCGGGTTGGGGGAGTACTTATTTTCTCGCAGATTGCGGAAGACATTTTCGGCATCGACAATGGCATCATCAACAGCTGAACCAATGGCGACTGCCAATCCTCCCAAAGTCATTGTATTTAAACCTAGTCCCAACCAATTAAGTAGTAGCACTCCTACGAGTAAAGATAGGGGAAGAGCAGTTAAACAAATAGCCAAGTTGCGCCAATTCATCAAAAACGGAATCAGAATAAGCGCAACGATCGCACTACCTTCAACTAAAGCTTCTCTAACATTTTCAATAGAAGAATCAATATAATCTTCTTGACGAAACGTTACATGTACCTTAATATCTTTAGGTAAGCCCGCTTGGATCTCTCGCATTGCTGCCTCAACAGCGCGAGTGACAGTGGGAGTGTCAGCTTGTGGTTGCTTATTAACTGTGACAATAATGGCTTTTTTACTGTTGACACTACCATCGCCTCGTTTAATAGCTGCACCGATTTGAACATCAGCAACATCTTCTATCTTCACAGGTGTTCCATTACGTGCGGTGATGACTGATTGCTTCAAGTCTTCAATAGACTCAATCCGTCCAATGCCCCGAATTAACTTTTCTCGATCTGGGGTTATAAAATAACCACCAGGCGCATTGACATTTGCGCCAGATGCTGTTTCACTAACGTTTTGTAACTCAACGTTAAAGGCTTTCAGCTTTTGTGGGTCAACCAACACCTGGTATTGGCGTATATCTCCGCCAAATACCACCACTTGAGAGACACCCGGTACAGCCAAAATTCGATTTGTTATTTGCCAATCCACAATTCGCCGCACTTCCATTAAAGGGGTCGTTTCGGAAGTAAGGGCGTATTTGATCGCAGTGCCAACAGGGGAACTCGTAGGAGAAATCTGTGGTGTTTCTACCCCTTCAGGAAGCTTACTTTGTGCTTGTTGCAAGCGCTCTGTGACCAATTGCCTTGCTTGATAGATATCAGTTCCCCAGTTAAAAATGATTCTAACGACAGAAATACTCGCCGCACTTGATGACCGTACTGCTTGCACCCCAGGAGTTCCATTAATCGCACTTTCAATTGGTAAAGTTACCAGAGATTCGACTTCTTCAGGGGCGAGTCCTGGTGCTTCTGTTTGAATTTCGACCTGGGGAGGTGCAAAGCTGGGGAAAACATCCAAGGGCATCTGGATAATCGTGCGAAATATCCAAAACGTAAGGATAATTGTACCAAGAATGACGAGCCAACGACGAGCGAGCGCCCATTTAATGATGGCACTTAGCATTTTTATTATTTTTATTAACTGTCTTTATTTTTGATGAATCACTTTTGATTCCTGATGAGTAACGTGGTGGTTATCCTCCCAAGATGATGAGTCCGAGGATGTTGCAGAATCATTGAGAGATTCTTCTGGCAAAAAGGCAAATTCTACTGATGGTTGAGATTTTGTGCGACGACTAGACCAGAAAGCACCAGCCATGAAAGCAGCAGTAGCCAGCGCAGTTCCTCCTCCTGCTGCGATCGGCCATAGGGGTACTACCAAGTTAGACGTTTTAGCTTTAGTTGGTTGTGAGGGAGGTTGGGTGTGTTCGTCTTCTTTTGACTGGCTACCCCCCCGTAAAGACTGAGCATAAAGTTGAGGAGCACGCTGAGTGACGATCGTATCCCCCTCGAATAAACCAGTCTTGACCTCAACCAAATCTCCTGAAGTTTGACCTAAAGTGACTTCAACAGGCTGATAGGCATTCCCATTTTGTATGTAAACCTGTTTCTTGCCATTCGCCTCAACTATAGCCGAACTAGGAATAGCCAAGGTAGCGGTCGATGTTTGGTCTGTCAAAACTTCGAGTTCTGCAAACATCCCTGGCTTGAGAACCCCACCAGGGTTATCTATTGCGGCTTTCACAGGAACAACCCGCGTTTCATCTTCCACAACTGACCCAACTACGGTAATTCGTCCAGACAATGTGCGATTAGGCACAGAAGCCACCTTCAAGCTGACTCGTTGACCCGTCCTTACCTTTCCCAAATCTTTTTCATATATATTTGCAGTGGCATACACCCGACTGTCATTGACAATCGTCATCAGTTCGCCACCTGTATCTTCAAAGGATTGACCGAGAGTTGCTTCTCTGTCAGCAACCCGACCAGAAATCGGAGCACTCACAGTCACTAGTCCCTTGGTATTACCACTGTTTCCCAGTTGTTGTAAGCGAGTTTGATAAGTAGCATTACTAAGTTGAATACGTTTTTTTGCTACCTCAACAGAGGCTTGAGCGCGTTTGAGTTTATTTTCAGCATCAATCACGTCCCGACGGCTTGCAGTTTTGGTAAGTTCAGCTTTGGCTTCTGCTAGTTTGGTTTCGGATTCTAAAGCATCACGTCGCCGTAAAGCACCAGCATCAGCTAACTGCTTGTCTTTATCGTACTTCTCTTGAGCAAATGCCACTTGACTCCTTGCAGAAGCTATTTCCGCAACGGCTATTTGCTGATATTTTTCGTAGTTTTGTTGAGCCAGCCGTAAATCAGCTTCCGCTTGCTGCAAATCAGCCTGACCTTCAGCAAGTTTTTCTTGGGAGTTCACCCGCAGTTCTACTAAATCAGGACTGGTTACAACAGCAACTGGTTGGCCTTTTTTCACGACGGCACCAGGTTCTACCAACAACTCAACCACTTTCGCCTTAGAAATTGGGGTATTGACTTCCACTTTTTGGCTAGGCAGCGTTTCAATCTGCCCAGTGGTTTTAACACCAACAGCTAGTTGCTGACGTTTCACTGGCTCAATTTTAATTCCTAAACGTTTTGCAGTTTGGGCATCAACTTGAATAGAGCCAGTATTTTGAGAGGTTTCACTTGCTCCTTGAAATTCATTTCCGTGTCCGCCGTGAGCTAAAACATTTGAAGAATTAGCTAATAACAGCAGGCTTACAAGTGTACTAGAAACACAACGAATTGCTGTGAGTTGTTGAGAACGCAGAAGGTTTAGCATCGCGCTGAAAAAGTCCTTGAGTACTGGGGGCAGGGATCTGTAATCGCGTATTTGTGTTAGCGGGCGCTCTTAATGCACACACTTTTTAGTCTTACAGAAAGAAATGAAATTAGGATGAAATCGCGCTTGCTCTTGCTTACTGGTTGTACCAAGCTTGTCGCCATTGCTTCATCTGGTCAATCTCTTTCTGTTGAGAGGTGACAATATCTTTCGCGATGTTCTTGATTTCAGGGCGCTTGGACTTACTTAATGCATCTTGCGCCATTGTTATTGCCCCTTCATGGTGCGGAATCATTGCATTAATGAAACGCAGGTCGAACTCGGCATTAGCTGCTCCTAAGTCCATGTCCATTCGCATCGCTTTAGACTGCTCAGGAGACATTTCCATCATGTGATTCATCTGGGTATTCCAAGCCATTGCCGTGCTGGGTGCTTTGGGATACCATGCTGTGCGCCACTGTTTCAATTCAGCAATTTCTTTGTTTTGAGCTTTGATGATTGCGCCAGCCAGTTTTTTGATTTCGGGACGTTTTGATTTCTGTTGGGCTTCTTTTGCCATCTGGGTAGCACCTTGATGGTGTGGGATCATCGCATCAATAAACCGCAAATCGTAGTTAGCATCCGCTGGACCTAAATCCATTGCCATGCTGTGGTTCATACCACTATCATGATGCATACCACTGCCGTGGTTCATCTGCTGCTTGTCACTAGTCTCAGTTGCGGTGGTACTTTGGGTTTGGTGGGTTTCGTTTTGGGAAGTCGTTGTGGAACAGGCTGTCAGCACAGTGCTTGTTAAAGAAGTGAGTGTTATGAAAGCAATCGTAAAAAAACCACTTTTCCAAGAAATACGTTCCATAGAATTGAAATTGCGATCGTTAGTTTCTTCTATTTTGAACTCTCCAGTTAGCTGGAGTGTCAACTACTATTTTCCAATGAGGGTAGAATAGCTAGTTTGTTATGGAAGCAATAAAACTGCATTAATTGTTTAAAGCAATTATGCATAGATAAATGAAATTAGGGTGAAATCAGCATTCGCCTTCTTAACGGTGTTTGGAACATAATTGCCTCCTAATCGTCATTAATCATGCGTCATTAGTCATTCGTTGTTGGTAAAGTTTTTAGATCGATTTTCATTTTATAATTATGATTCGGTTTATTTCCACCTAATTACTTAGATACGAAAACTTTCTACTATCTAAAAATTAATTAAGAATTGTATTAATTTTATGGAAACAACGGAGAAAATCAGTTATCTATAGGAATCCTATTTCATTTTTGAAATTTTTTAAATCTACCTAATGTACTGATTTTCATTATTGTTAATAAGTAACTATTCGATGACTACTCATACCATTTCCTAATCTGCTAAGGTACAAATTTATCTGCGTCCATCTGCGGTTAATTTCTTCTTATTGTACGGGCGCAATGCCTTGCGCCCCTACTAATAACTAACAACTAACTAACCACTCACTGTATGTTCCAAAGAATTTTGCTCTACTTTCTGCTTACTCTAACACTTATAGTAGGAATAGTAGGGTGTGGCTTAATCGACATCACCCCAAGAAAAGAGAAGCTTCCTGCAGTTTTCGCACTCAACCCACCACAGTTACCAGATTGGATAGAACAGATAAGCCCATTATCTGATAGCGAACCTCTTAACCAAATCCGCATCCGGTTTAAAGAGGCTTTAATTCCAATTGAGAGTCTTGACAGCCCAGAACAACAAGGTTTATTACAAAAGTTTGAAATCGTACCATCCATACCCGGTCATTTTCGATTTTTGACACCACGCATGGTGGGATTTCAACTTGAAGAAGCACTTCCAAAAGCAACACGATTTCAAGTGACACTCAAAGCAGGTTTGGTAGATTTAAAAAAACACTATCTCAGTAAAGATTTGTCTTGGACTTTCAATACCCAACTTATCAAACTCATCAGGTTACCTGGTAAAAATCCGATTGAAAAGGATGAAATCGAACCAATAGATGTACAACAGAAATTACAATTCACTTCTAATACGGAATTAAATTTAGCTTCTGTGCGAGACCATTTACAACTTCTTGTAGATGGCAAAAATAAGAATGTACGTTTTAAAGTAGAATTGGCGAAAGAAGAAAAACTCTCAGAACCTCAAGACCCCTTAGAAAAATTTGACCCTTCATCTCGTCAATGGATTTATAATTTTATTCCTCAAGAAAGTTTACAAAAAGCAACTAATTATCGTCTGGAATTTTCTCCAGGTTTACTTCCTGCTTATGGCAATTTACCAAGCGAACAAGCATTTGCAAGCAAGATATCAACTTATTCTCCCTTAGAATTTAAGGGAATTCAGTTTTACGGTCAACCAGATGCTGGCGGAACTTATGGTAGATTTGTTCGAGGTGCTCCCCAACTTGTATTTAATAATGGATTAGCAGCAAGTTCAGTTATTGAAAATATTAAAATTAATCCCGCACCAAAAGCTATTCCTCGACTCATCCAAGCTAACGACCAAGAAAAAGTTATTAATATCAATCCTTATGCTTTCACACCTTCAACAACTTATACCATAACTCTTGGTGAAAATATTAAAGATAAATTTGGGCAAACTCTAGGTAAGCCTGTTACAGTGAAGTATGAAACAGGAGATTTAGCAGGAGATTTATGGGTTCCTGACGGTTTAAATATTTTTCCTTCAGGTAAGAATTTACAACTAAATATTTCTACAATTAATCTGCCAGACTCTAATTATAAAGCAGCATATCGAGTTGTTCAACCAACCGATTTGGTTTATTTTAATTCGGCTTATCCTAAAGGTGAAGGTAACGATCTATTACCTAAACTCTCTGAATGGAAAAGCTTTAAGGTATCAAGTCAAAAAAATCAGTCCTTGGAAGTGAATATTCCTATACGAGAAAAACTGGGTACTGCTACGGGAATATTAGCTTATGGGGTACAAGCACGCACAAATACGTATAAGGAAAATGGCAAGGAACTTTGGCGAGAACCTACGACTTATGGTATGGTTCAAATGACTAATTTGGGTGTTTTTACACAGTGGTTTCCAGAGTCTGGTTTAATTCGCGTTCATCATCTTTCTGATGGCTCATCTGTAAAAGCATCTGATGTAGAAATTTATCAATCAAAGTTAGAAGCAAAATCTCGCCCTCAACCCGTACCTTGTGCGTCTAGAAAAACTGATGAAAATGGAACTTTGCGTCTTACCCGCGAGAATTTACGTGAATGTTTTGCCAATTCTCAGAGTTCTACTAAAGAACCTTTATTACTCGTTATTGCACGAGAAAATCGAGATTGGGCTTTTGCTCGTACTGAAGAATATAGCGGTGCGTATGGCTACGGAATTGATGCAAGTTGGGAGGATGGCAAAGTTTTATCTCGTGGCATTATCTTTTCCGATAGACAGTTATATCAACCTGGAGAAAAGGCTTGGTTGACTGGTTTTGCTAATTACGTACAAAATGGCGAAATCAAACAAGATAAAAATGCTGTTTACCAATTAACTCTTATAGACCCTGATGGAAAAAAGACAAATTTAGGAACCAAAACTACAAATGAGTTTGGTACATTTTCTCTAGAGTTAGCGATCGCAAAAACTCAACGCTTGGGCTACTATACAATCCAAGCCAAAGGAAAAAACGAACAAGAAATTTCTGGAGAGTTTCGCGTTGCCGAGTTCAATCCGCCTAATTTCAAAGTAGACCTGAATTTAGATAAAGAATTTGCTTTTCTTGATGATACAGTAGAAGCTCAATCTACAAGTCAATATTTATTCGGTTCTCCTGTAGAAGGAGGACAAGCAAAATATTTTGTCACTCGTCAGCAAACAAATTTTGTGCCTAAAGGTTGGGAAGAATTTACTTTTGGCAGACAGTGGTTTTGGCCAGAGGAACCTCCTTCTTTATCTAGCGATGTTTTGCAAACAAATACAACACTCGATCCTAACGGAAAAAGCAGTCAAACGGTGACAGCAAAAGATTTGCCTTATCCAACGATCTACCGGGTGGATGTACAAGTGTCAGATGTTTCCAATCTATCAGTGGCAAATTCCAAAACATTTACAGCATTACCAAGCCGTCAACTCATCGGGTTAAAAAGCAATTTTGTTGGTGAAGCTGGTAAGGATTTTCCTTTTGAAGTTATTGTGACTGACTATACTGGAAAACCACGAGAAGGTCAACGTGTAGTTTTGGAACTTCAACAAATGAAGTATAGCAGCGTGACTCAATTAGTAGAAGGAAGTGCGACAGGGAAAAATCAAGTTGAATATAAGACAGTAGAAAAAGCAGAAATTACATCAACAAACAAACCACTATCCGTAACGCTAAAACCGAATGAATCTGGTTCTTATCGCATTAGAGCAAATTTTAGCGATGCAAAAAATGATGTCAGCGCAACGGATATCCAAATTTGGGTGACAGGAGATAATCCAGTATTTTGGGGGAATAGAGAAAAAGATCTGCTGGAAATTAAACTGGATAAAACAACTTTTAAATTAGGTGAAATGGCGACTGCACTGATTCAGTCTCCTTATTCAGAAGGAGAATTGTATTTTGCTGTCATTAAAGATAAGCCTCTCTATCAGCAAATTACCAAAGTTAAAGGAGGCGCACCACAAATTCAATTTCAAGTCACGCCAGAAATGTTACCCAATGCAGCTATCGAAGCTATATTGGTACGACAGGGTAAGCCGCTTAACCAAGTAGAACCAGGAAGTCTCAATAATTTAGCTAGGATTGGTTTTGCTCCTTTTAAAGTTAACTTGGATGATAAGTATTTAAAAGTACAAGCAACTCCAGTACAGGCATCTCTCGAACCTGGTAGAGAACAAACAGTAAAACTGGAACTGAAAGATAATCGAGGAAATCCCATCAAAGGTCAGTTCACTGTTATGGTGGTGAATGAGGCAGTACTTCAGCTTTCTGGTTATCGTCCGCCGGATTTAGTGACTACAGTGTATGCCGAACAACCGATATCGACTCGCTTTAATGATAACCGCCAAAATGTGGTGGTCGCACAACAAACATTAACTGAACCTAAAGGCTGGGGTTATGGCGGTGGTTTATCAGCAAGTGCAGCAAATACGCGCATTCGTAAGGACTTTCAAGCTTTAGCTTACTATAATGGATCTGCGATCGCTGATTCCAACGGTCAAGCACAAGTCACCTTCAAAGTACCAGATAACTTGACGACATGGCGAGTCATGGTTGTGGCGACTGACGAAAATCTCCGTTTTGGTAATTCAGAAGCAACGTTTGTTACTACAAAGCCATTAGTCACTAATGCAATACTGCCACAGTTTGCTCGTCCTGGCGATCGCTTTCAAGCTGGTTTATCAGTGACTAACAATACTGGGATGAAAGGAACCTTAAATATTAATGGTGAAGTCGGCGGTACAGTTCGCTTTGCTGAAAATAACCCCACATCAACTGCTTTGCAAACCCAAAGTGATGCTACTACCCGTGCTTATCGCTTTCCCATGGTTGCAAGTGGAGTGGGAGAAGGTAAAGTTCGCTTTAACACTCAACTCAATGGGACATCAGCAGATGCTTTTGAAGTTCCTCTGGCGATTCAGCCGTTAGAAATGACGGAACAAGTGGTAGAAACGGGTGTAATTCCATCTCGGAAGAATGAGGTGAAGATTCCTCTTAATATTGAGAAAAAGACTTTTCCTGATGGAGGCGGTTTAGATATCGAGATAGCGAGTACTCTCATCCCAGAAATTAAAGCACCAACACAGCAAGTTTGGGAAAATGATGACTTTCCTTTTGCAGAACCAACCGCGAGTCAACTTTTAATTGCTGCTGGTTTACAAACTTTGTCTGAGAAATACAGTCAGACATTTGCTGAGTTTAATCCTAACAAACGAGCTTCCCAAGCGCTTGAGAGATTGCAAACACTCCAACTTGCAGATGGTGGCTTTGCTGCTTTCCCAGGAGAAAAAAAATCTGACCCTTGGGTTTCTTCCTATGCTGCTGAATCTCTTGCAAAAGCAGATAAAGCTTTCCCAAGTTTGGTAGATTCAAAAATGGTGTCTCGTCTCAAGAGTTATTTACAGAAAATTCTGGCAAACCCAGGACAGTATGATTTTTGCAAAAAACAACCGTGTAAAAGTCAGTTGCAACTCAATGCTTTGATGGCTTTGGCAGAATTAGGAGATAAGCGCAATACTTTCCTCGCTGATATTTATCGTCAGCACAACGCTTTTGATTTATCGACTCAAATGAAGCTGACAAGGTATTTATCTCAATTTCCAGAATGGCAGAAAGAATCCGAACAACTGTTGAGCAAGTTGCAACAGAATGTTTACTATACAAGTCGTGCAGCCGTTATCAGTTTACCTCGTTCCTGGGGATGGATGAATTCACCAACGGCTATACAAGCACAAGCTTTGCGGTTGTTTATTGCTCAGCAGTATAAACCAGATGCGATCGCTAAATTATTACAAAGTTTGTTGGCGTTACGTCGCAATGGGACATGGCAAACTCAGTATGACAATGCTCAAGCGCTGACAGCTTTGGTGGAGTACAGTCAACTGCAACCAACACCGCCCAATTTTGTTGCTACAGTGCAATTAGCAGGTAAGAAATTGGGACAACAAAAATTTGCAGGTTACCGCAATCCGAGTTTGGCTGTGAAAGTTCCAATGGCTGAGTTACCTCGCGGGCGTCACGATTTACAACTGAAAAAATCTGGACAAGGAACATTGCACTATTTGGTTGCTTATCGCTATCGCTTGCAAGGAAATCAAGCAGGAAGGTTTAATGGTTTGCGGGTGACTAGGGAAATTCGTCCCGTGAATCAAGATAAAGTCTTGCAAAAAGTAGGATTGTATGATAGGGATAAACCATTGACTGTCCCGACTGGTCAAGTCTTTGATATTGGGTTGGAGATCATTACAGATCGGGCTGTGAATCATTTGGCAATAACTGACCCCTTACCAGCAGGTTTTGAAGCAGTGGATGAGAGTTTTCAAACGGCTACATCTGCATTACAAGCCAAAGCTGATGATTGGCAACTTGGGTTCAAGACTATTCATCGCGATCGCGTGGTAGCATATGCAGATAGTTTGGAACCAGGTGTTTATCAGCTTCATTACTTAGTGCGTTCTGTGACACCTGGTACATTTCTCTATCCTGGGGCGCAGGTGTACCTCCAATATCAGCCAGAAGAGTTTGGACGGACCGCTGATTCTACATTAGTGCTTCAGTAATTCTTGGACGGGCGGGACGCCCGTTCCACAAGAGTAAGTGAATTTACAACATAATTGGTAATCCCTGGTGAATGTTTTGGTAAACTAATTCCTGCAAGATATTCGCTTTTTGATTTGTGATGGAAGTATGGAGGCTTTGAAGAGTCATTCGCACTAGCAAATTCTTTTGATGAGGTTGAATACCCAAACGTTGAATTGCAAATGTTAGCACACAAACTTTTTTTACTGATTTGATGAAGTGGTATCGATTGGGACATTTCCCTTGTGGTTGGGAGGGAAAATATCCAGAAGGTAAACTTATTATCTACTAGCGCTCTTGATGCCAGTCTTTGCTTTTGCTATACCTGTTTTACCACTGGCAATCAAATCGGCAGATGCTTGTACAGTTTGCATAACGTTAATAGCCAGATTAACCTTGTTGAGTAGCGGCAACAAAGTACTTTGCTCGGGAAGCTTGTATAATATGGGAATGCGAGACACGTTAGGTCCAGCCCCAGCAGCGGCAATTCGTGAAAGATTGAGCAAAGACGTTTCCATATCTCTTGCTTCCACAATAAGTGATTCAAAGTCAGGGTCTGCATAAGACTCACCTTCAGAAACTTAACTCCACCTTAGATCTTAGAGTGCGCTCTAAGTCAAGCAATTTTGGTAAAAACTTTTTTCTTAGCTTAGGAAAGTATGACTCTCGTTGCAAGCCAATAACCAATGACCAATGACAATTGACCAATGACAAATTAACCCTTGACATTTTTTACTAGTACATTTAACCTAGTAGTTAATTAACCAAGTGTTTAAATATCTCTATCCTAAATGTCCACTGACCAATTGAGCGTCACCTTTGCCGCCCTTGCCGATCCCACTCGGCGTGCCATCTTGGCTCTTCTTGCTAAGGGGGAAACATCGGTGACTGAACTAGCTAAACCGTTTGAGATGAGCTTACCTGCTATTTCTAAACATCTCAAAGTGCTAGAGCGTGCCGGATTGATTGTACGCACTCGAGACGCTCAGTGGCGACCCTGTAGGTTAGAGGCAGAACCGCTCAAGGATGCAGCAGATTGGATCGATGGATATCGCCAGTTCTGGGAACAGAATTTAGATCGCCTTGACGAGTATTTACAAGAATTGCAAGCAGAGGAAAAGAAATCCGATCGCGAAACATAATCTGCCATCGTTTCATCTTTAAGGAGAAACAAAATGTTGAAACAAAATGACTCCAGTGAAACTGAACGCGAAATTAAAATCGTTCGTATGTTTAAGGCTCCACGAGAACTCGTGTTTAAGGTATGGACAGAGCCAAAACATATCGAGCAGTGGTGGGGACCGAAAGGCTTTACAACCCGCGTAACTGAAATGGATTTTCGTCCGGGTGGTCAATGGCGCTATGTTATGGTTGGCCCAGATGGCAAGGAGTACCCCACCAAAGGTGTTTTCCGCGAAATCGTGGCTCCAGAAAGAATTGTCGCGAGCGATGAATTCGACGAAGGCTTTGAACAAGTTATGAATATGGACTTGCCACAAGGAATTGTGACAACAGCCATATTTGAAGAGTTAGACGGTCAGACTAAACTCACTCTCCAGATACTCCACGCATCGGCTAGCGATCGCCGCAAGCACGAAGAAATGGGAGTTGTTGATGGGTGGAATTCTACCCTCGATTGCCTCGACGAATTCCTAGCAAAGCAAATCAAACATCAGCAAAATGGTTTCGCGGTGACCTTACCATCAGATCGCGAGCTCCTCATCACTCGTGTCTTCAATGCTCCGCGCCAGCTCGTCTTCAAGGCATGGACTCAACCAGAGCACGTCAAACGCTGGTTTGGAGGTTGTACAAACACGACCATGACTGTTTGCGAAATCGATCTGCGTGTAGGCGGTCAATGGCGGTATGTCCTGCATGATTCTAGCAATGGTGTTGACCACGGGTTTTCAGGCGAATATCGCGAGATCGTATCACCAGAACGGTTAGTAGCTACCGAACGTTACGAACCCGTTCCCAACAGCGACCATCTGAACACGCTAACCCTTACAGAGCAAGATGGGAAAACAACACTACAAATTCTCATTCTGCATTCGTCAGTTGAGCAGCGAGACGGACATCTCCAATCAGGAATGGAGACAGGGTTGAACGAGAGTCTAAATCGTCTCGAACAACTCCTCGAATCAATAGCATGAACGCAAACCAGATACCTCATTAATAGAACTATTCTATTTCATCTGCGTGCATCTGCTACAGGCTGCGGTTAATAATTCTTCCCATACCTCATAAAGCGCGAGAATTGTCCAAAAGACTTTGTAACCTTTGTTAAAAATTTGCTTAAACAAGGGACGGGCGGGACGCCCGTTCCACAAAAGTTGACTTCTTGGAAATGTTTAACCACGCATATCCATTAAATTTCCAGAAGAGTAGCGCCGTACTCCGTAATAAAATACACCTACTCCTATAAATAAGACTAAACTAGAGCCGAAGACTGCTAGTAAAGTCTGTATCAGAGAAACTTTCTGCAAAGCTGCAACAGGTAAATAACTAACAAAACCAGCAGGAATCAAAGTATACAGTAGTACTTTGACCCAGCCCTCGAATAGAGTTGGTGGGTAAGTACTGAAGGTAATCAAAGAATTTCTCCATTGTTGGGTCAGCCCTTCAGAATTACCTAAATAAAAACTTAGGCTTCCTGTCAGAACACTAAAACCTACAAACAATGCTGCTGTTGAAATTGTCAGGACAGCAAACGTTCCAAAATGTACGATATCTGGCTTGACAAAAAATACATACACTCCATACCCAAATAATAAATCTCCCCAAGATGTAGCGTTCATCTGACCTAAGAGCAAATGTGGTAAAAGAGTACGGGGATATGACATCCACACATCCAATTGTCCAAGGACAATCAAATTAGTGAGCGACCAAGCATTGCCATAAATAGCATGGGCTAAACCAAAACCTGCTGATGTTATTGCCCAAAGTGTGATTACATCTTGTATTGTCCAACCTCGTAGTACTGGAAACCGAGTGAAGAATAAGCACCAAAATACTATCCATATGGTGTTATTCAAAATCATTGCTCCAACTTGGGTAATAAATGCCCCACGGTACTCTAAATGGGCATTTAGGTTTAGGCGAACATATGCTACTGCTAATTGTAAGTAGGAAAGTATATTTGATAACATCTCGCCTCACGTTTTTAATTTTTGGAACCGCAGCCTGTAGCAGATGCACGCTGATAGAAGAAATAAACATCCGCGTTCGTCCGCGTGCATCTGCGGTTAAATATTGAAAATATAAAATCATCCTCCATTGGCATGGATGCGTTTTACTGCCGTGCTATATACACAAGCTACGAAGAAACTTAGTACACCTATGGCTATACCTTGTTTGAGGAATAGTTCACTAGCAAAAGCTAAGTCAGGATTTACAAATAAACGAGCGGGACCGTATAAAATACTGGCAAAAGGTAGAGCTTTTAATAGTGGTTGCCATTCATCAGGTAATAAATCTAGGGGCAGAAGCATACCACCTAAAATCATCATGATTCGACCGTAAATCAGCATTAGCCCTGAAGTATTTTCTAGCCAAAAAGCTGCTAAGCCAACTAAAAAAACTCCCAAGAAATCTAAGACAAATGCTAATGGTAGTGCTATTAGAAATAACAGTAAACTTGTGAAACTTATGGGAATTAATCCGACAAATAACAGTACGAGACCTACTGTTACCGTTATATTCAAACTAAAGCGGACGATGCGATCGCCCAAAGCTGTCCATAAGCGATATAAAGGGTAAGATACGGGACGTATCAGTTGTACTGCTAGCGCTCCTGTCCTAACGTCATGGTCTACTTCTTGAGCAATTGGTGGATTTGAAAGCACAATAGATTCAGTGATACCTAAGTACCATATCATCTGAGAGAGTGTTAATCCTCCTAATTGTTCGGCGTTTGTTTCTGCATAAGTTACGCGCCATAATTGCAGGAAAATATAGAGTATGACAAAGAGGAAAATTCCTCTTGATGCGACTTCTCCGATGTAGGCAAGGTTGGAACGCGCTGCTGTTAAGCAAATCCATATGTATTTTGTCATTGGTCATTGGTCTTTTATGAAGCAACTCGATTAAATGTTGGGTTTCGTTCCTCAACCCAACCTACTAAAATTCTTGAGCGTAAATATGAGCGATCGCTTCTTCTAAAGGAGGGTCTTCAATCGCAATATCGGCTACGGAGCCTGCTTGCAGAATTTGGCTCATTACTGTTTCTATTGGGATGATACGGGTGTTAACTTCTAGCTTGAGGGCATACTCACTTTTTTGAATGAGGGTGATTCCTGGTAGAGTTAGATCGGGTATTGAGTTATGAAATCTCACGCTGAGAATTTTGGACTCAAGGTACTGACGGCGCATAGCTGTCACGTCATCATCTAGTACGACTCGCCCGTGGTTGATAACGACAACTCGTTGTGCAACTCGTTCAATGTCACCTGTATCGTGACTGGTGAGGAATACGGTTAAACCTTCATTGCGGTTCCACTCGCGGATCAAATCCCGCAATTCCTGACGCGCTATGACATCAAGACCAATGGTAGGTTCGTCAAGGAACAACAATCGTGGTGAGTGAAGTAAGCTAGCGGCAACTTCTGCTCGCATCCTCTGACCTAATGAGAGTTTGCGTACTGGGATGTTCCAAAATGGCGACAGGTCAAAACGTTGAACGAGTACGTCTCGACGTTTTATGTACTCGTGGCGATCTATATTATAAATTCTTGCTAATAACTCCAGAGTGTCGCGGGGCGGAAGGTGATACCATAATTGCGATCGCTGTCCAAAGACTACCCCTATCTGATAAGCAAGTTCGCGGCGATTGCGCCAAGGGTTGAGACCTAACAATCTTGCTGTTCCAGATGTAGGGCGTAAAATACCCGTCAACATCTTGATGGTGGTGGATTTTCCCGCGCCATTGGGACCAATGAATGCGATCGCTTGACCTACAGGAACGCTTAAACTGATATCATCGACTGCAATAATCTCCTTACGAACTTTGTTAAGTCCCCAACCACGAGTTAGGGTAAAGGTTTTGCGTAAATTTTTTAATTCTACTGCTGCCATCTGCGATAAACCTCTTCCGGCGGCTTTGTGCTACAATTATAATACAAACATAATTAATTTAATTTCGGAATATGAACAGCAGCACATAGCAAAAAAATTTGCTAAAATTCATCCAACTCGACCGAAGACGACAGACCCGTCTGAGAGGTTTGCTCGAACAGGAAATCTCCAATTTATGAAACACTAATTGGGATAGGCATTAGTAGGGCAAAACGTCACTGCAACGACACTGCAGCAATTAAGTGCCACGCTCTTGTGCTGAAAAGCTAAAAAATTGAGTTTGTGGAAGCTGGATGGTACCGCCTTTGATATGGTTCCAGCAATTAAACAATACAAACCTCATTTGATGGTCATTTGTAGTTTCTTGCGGACTATAGCATATGGTAAATACTGAACGGGTACTTATTGCTTCTCTTCACCCATCACTGTCAGAACAGGTTTTAATTCGGGGATGGATATACCGTCTTCGGGAACTTGCGAAAACAACATTTATTGTTCTTAAGGACTGTAGCGGTGAAATTCAGTGTGTCGCCGATCCAACAAACACGCGATCGCTCTTATTAAAACTGGATGAACCATTAGAAATTAAAGGCTGGGTCAAACCGGATTCTCGTTCTCGTAGCGGCTTCGAGATAGAAGTCACTGATATACGTGTTTTAAATCGAGTTTCTCATCTTCTTCCCTTTAATTGTTCCTCAGACATTTCTGAAATCGGTATCGACACTGTTTTAGCTTATCGCCCCCTATCGCTCCGCAATCCTAGCGTTGGCGATATTTTTAAGATACAAGCAGCAATTCTGCATTATTTTCGTCAATTTTTGTGGGAAAAGCACTTCACAGAAATTGTCACTTCTAAAATAGTCTCTAGTGGGACAGAGGGAGGGACGAATTTATTTGAAATTAAATATTTTGAACGCTCTGCTTATCTAGCTCAAAGCCCCCAATTCTATAAAGAGCAAGGAGTAGCCGGGTTGGAAAGAGTCTTTGAAACAGGTCATGTTTACCGTGCTGAACCCCACGCAAGTAGCCGTCATCTCACAGAATATTATTCTTTAGATCTTGAACTAGGCTTCATTGAGCAACCTGAAGAGGTTATTCAATTGGAGAAAGAACTCTTGACGTACATTTTTGAGATGCTGAATGAGAATTACGCGGATATTATCGCAAGATATCGCACTAAGCCTTTGCCAAACATAATAAATGTCCCTATTTGGGAATTTCAAGAATGTCTTGAGAGACTGAAGAAATCTTGCGATCGCACTGACCTTGTAGACGATTTAGACCCGGAAGCTGAACGCCAACTTTGCCAACTTGCGGAATCTGAAACTGACATAAGCGCTCTTTTTGTGATTGGATTTCCACTGTCAGCCCGTCCATTTTATACTTACCCTAGAGGGAATAATGATGCATCACAAAGCTTTGACCTTCTATTTGAGGGTATTGAAATTACAACTGGAGGGCAAAGACTTCACAAACGCGAGGATTTAGAACAAGCACTCCACAAGCGTGCGATCGATCCCATATCTTTTGAAAATCATTTACAGATGTTTGACATGGGAATGCCACCTCATGGTGGATTGGCTATTGGTTTGGAAAGACTGACTTCACGAATTTTGAATCTTCCTAATATAAGGCAAGCAACTCTTTATCCCAGAGACCGATATCGCATCTCACCCTAGATGTTTGTTGAAATATACAGCAGATTGCAACTAAATGAGGTACAGATTGTTGTAAGGGCGCAATGCTTTGCGCCCCTACCTATGTACTTCATTTACCTGAAAAAACTGTACTTAATGATTTCTCTATTTAAAGGAAATGCCAAAATGAACTAGTACGTCGCAGTGAACTTTAGTTTAGAGATTTCTTTTTTTTTATACAGTTGATAAGAAAAATGAAGTAATTTTAGTCACTTTCTATTGTAATATACTCAATAAGTTTAAATGATTAATTGTTTGTAAAAATTACAGTTAAGTTTTAACTGTAACTGTGAGGAGTTCTGATGAAAAAATACTTGCTAGTTTGCGGTAGTGGAGTGACTTTTTTGTGTCTGTTCGCTAAAGTTTTACCCGTACAAGCTACGGTTAGTTATAAAATAGCTGACGACAAACAGCCTTTGATAGATACAGAGAAATTAGAGTATATTAACAGGAGTCGCACATTTAACGCAAGCGATTTTGTTAATGAAAATATTATATCCAACGTCACTCAGGCAGAATTTATTTTATCTCAACAACAAAATTTGCCTGTTGTCAATCAGCAGCAAGAAAGTAAAAATTTAGGGCAGACCATTGCTCCTAGTTCTTCAGTTGTACCCGTCTCAAAATCTTCTCAGGGGTCTAGTACTGCACAAGTTACATCCGTATCTCAGCTGTCTGATGTGAGTCCTACAGACTGGGCATTTCAAGCATTACAGTCTTTAGTTGAGCGCTATGGTTGTATTGCTGGTTATCCAAATGGCACTTATCGGGGTAACCGTGCTTTGACTCGTTATGAATTTGCGGCTGGTTTGAATGCTTGCTTGGATCGAGTCAATGAACTGATTGCTACAGCAACTGCTGATTTGGTCAGAAAAGAAGATTTAGTGACTTTGCAGAAATTACAAGAAGAATTTGCTGCGGAACTGGCAACGCTGCGAGGTCGGGTAGATGCTGTAGAAGCTCGTGCTGCTGAATTGGAAGCAAATCAGTTTTCTACAACAACGAAACTCAATGGTGAGGCTATTGTTGCAGGGATTGGTGCGACAGGAGGTGCTCCTGGCAGAGACGACCCTAATATTATACTGGTTAATAGAGTGCGGTTAAACCTCAACACCAGTTTCACGGGCAAAGACTTATTGATTACTGGTTTGCAAGCTTATAACTTCTTAGGTGGTGTAACTGGTAGTGGTAGCCTTCAACAATCTTTGGGCTTGAGTTCAAATCTACTGAGTGCTAGTAGCGCACGTACAAGTTTTGAACCTCAGTTTCCCGGTGTTGATGTTAAGACGTTAACCCCTACTGGTACCAACGATATTGAGCTTTACAAACTGCTTTATATCTTTCCTGTCGCCAAACAATTAACTTTGTTTGCCGGTCCTGCAGCAGAAGTATCAGATGCATTTCCTACAGTTACACCTTTTTACGGTGAAGGGCAAGAGGCAATTTCCCGCTTTGCAAGCTTGAATCCTGTAGTACGTGTTTCTGGTGGAACTTCTGGTTCTGGTTTAGCATCAGCAGCTGGATTTATTTTTAACCTTTCAAAGCAGTTGGATTTAAGAGCTTTGTACGGTAGTGTAAACGCTAACATTCCTCGTTCGGCTGCGGATATTTTGCCAGGAGTTTCTGGCACGCCCTTGGGTGCAGGAGTGTTTGGAGGCAGTAGTGTTGTGGCGGCACAATTGACTTTTAGACCAAGTAGTTCCCTTGATTTTGCTCTAAACTATGCCAACAGTTATCACGAAATCAATATCTTGGGTACGGGCTTGACTAGTAGTGATATTGGTGCTTTGGCTAATGTTCCTTTAGGAATACCAGTCAAACTGAACTCTGTAGGTGGTACGGTCACTTGGCGGTTGTCCCCAAAACTTGCTTTTTCTGGGTATGGTGCAGCCATATTTGTTGACGATTCTTCTGGTCGTGTGGATGCTTCCACCACTTTCACAAGTTGGATGGCGGGGGTTCACTTTAGCGATTTATTTGGCAAAGGGAATAATGCAGGGATTATTTTTGGACAGCCACTTTATCGGACCTCTGCTGATGGTGATGCTAGGCTTACCACTACAAATGATGTAGATCGTGCTGTTCCTTATCATTTAGAAGCATATTACCGCTTCAAAGTTAGTGACAATATTAGCATTACCCCAGGTGCGTTTGTTCTGTTTAATCCGGAAGGCGATAGTCGAAACGATACAACAACTGTAGGCGTACTTCGTACTACTTTCACATTTTAGTAGTTACAGCCATTTTCAGGTAAATAGACCACTTGATTGTGGTACGGGCGAGGACTCCCGTACCACAAGAGCATAGTGTGGTTCATTTAGGTGAAAACTGCTGTAAGTTAAATATCTGAAGACGCGCTATAGCGCGTCTTTCCACGATCCAAACGCAAAAAAGTTATATGTTAAATTCAAACAGTAAGAAACAAGGAAAGATATCTATTGTCAGCATGATAATGAGAATATAATTCGGTTAACCCTGTAAGTCATATAAAGGAATCTCATCAGGATTGCCAATCAAGTGCCAGAAAAGGGCAATGTCACCAGCGGCACTAGCGATAAACTCTAGTTGTTCGAGTGTGGCACCGTTTTCCATTTCTGCCAAAAAGTTTTTTGCAGCCAGGATGGTGTTTTCATGAGCCAATGCTTGGCGACTATGCCGTCTAACCATTTTTGTTTCACTCAAAAGCATTTAATTCAAATCTTAATTTGTATAACGGTTAAATTTCGTTTTACCATGCATTAATCCTGGGTACAATACCCGTAGGTCTGAGCCTTACAGAATTTACATGAACTTTTTACGCATCTCCTTTGACATAGTGTTTTTCTGATTAGGCGGGTAATGCCCACCCAACACCCTATTCCTAAGCTAGATAGAACGGAAACACTTACTGTTTGCGTTGAGATCGATCCAGAAGCACTCTAAATGGGTTCATCTATAGCAATCCTATTTGATTTATAAAGTACAAGTAGGTAGGGCTATGCCCTACCTACTTGTTTAGGTAATCATCTGACGGGAAGGGAGTAGCTCGAGAACATTTTAAGATTCATTCTCCTTAATAAGATACGCAAGACGAGAAAAAGCCTTGTGTGTTGCTTCTCCACACTGTTGGTGTTCTGGACTATTTAAATAATCATTGGCTACAGCATCTAGAAATGAGGAGACAACCAACAGTTTTTCCTTGTCTGTAGGAACTGATTGAAATTGTTCTACAAATGTTGCTACCTCTTTTGCTGTTAATAGCTGTTCGGGAAGAAAGCGCTTTCCACCTTCCCTCCTATCTTGTCCTCTATATGGCTTTTTTACAGTCATAATGCACCCTTGGTCATAGTTTAAGTAGATATTACCCAATTTATGTCATTTACTATCGGTGTTAGCGATCGCTCTTGATTTTTGTTAAGTTTTCTTGAAGAATAAGTGAATTCATGTATTAGTAAAAATCGAAGAGAAATCTATCAGTAAATTTTCTTCAAGTTCTTCTTTAAATGAGAAGATTTTACAAACTCGACTGCATTAATTTGGAGAGATAAGTTTGCTCAGATACCCGACTTTCTGAAAAAGTCAGGTATCTTGCAGCCGCCCAAGTTAACAAAATTATTGCCAGAGGTAAATAAGAATAAACAAAACAATCCAAATGACATCAACAAAGTGCCAAAATAATGAAGTGGCATTGACACCAAAATGTCCTGAATCGTAGTTACCTGGAAGAAAAGAGCGACCAAAAACAATCAATTGTAACAGAATGCCAGTGAAAACATGCAAACCGTGGAAGCCAGTTAAGAGGTAGAACATTCCACCAAAAACTCCTGTCGTAAAACCAAAGGAGAGATGACTCCATTCAATCGCTTGTCCTATAAGAAAGTAAGTTCCCATTGCGATCGTTAGCAAAAGAAACAGGCGAAATTTTGTGAGATCGTGACGTTGAAGAGCGCGTTCTGCCAAGTAAATGACAAAGCTACTAGAAACAAGAACAACTGTGTTAATTGCAGGTTCTTTAATTTCTAACCCCGATACACCAGGAGGTAACCATTCTATGGCAGTTGTTTTGTAAATAGCATATCCGGCAAAAAAACTGAGGAAAATAAAAGTCTCTGAGATCAAAAACACAATGAAGCCAAACATTTTGTTGCCTTCTTCATCGTGAATATGCCCGTGCGCGGCATGATGTAACTTTTCTGCAACGATAGAACTGTCCATTTAATCAACTCTCCTTCAAAGTTTAGTGGTGAGTGGTTAGAGCCGTCATATAAGACCCCCCTGTAGTCCCCCCTTGCTAAGGGGGGACGGCGTTAGCCGGGGGGGAAATTACATTGCAACTTCATAAAGAAACGGTGTAACAATTAGCGATTCGCAACTAATGGTTCAGATTTGCCGTAGCCGTAGGGTCCTGACACCACAACTGGAAGTTCTTCAAAATTCTCTACAGGAGGTGGTGAAGACACTAACCACTCTAATCCAATTGCTCGCCAAGGATTATTAGGCGCTTTTGGACCGTGCATCCAAGCCGCTATCATATTGATAATGAAGGGTAAAGTAGACATACCTAAAAGAAAAGCTCCAAGACTCGCAATTTCATTCCACATCTGATACTCTGGAGCATAAGAAGAAACTCGACGTAACATTCCTTGCAATCCTAATGGATGCATGGGGAAAAAGTTAAGATTGGTTCCAATGAAGGCAAGCCAGAAGTGAAGCTTACCCCAGCCTTCATAATACATACGTCCGGTCATTTTCGGGAACCAATAGTAAATAGCTGCATATAATCCCATAGTTACCGTGCCGTACAAGACGTAATGGAAATGACCTACCACATAGTACGTATTGTTAACATGCACGTCAATTGGAACTGAAGAAAGGGTAATGCCAGTGATACCAGCAAAAACAAACAATATCAATGCACCAAACGCAAACAGCATTGGTGTATCGAACCGGAGTTTACCGCCCCAAATTGTTGCAGTCCAGGCGAACACTTTAACACCAGTTGGTACAGACACAAACATTGTTGTCAACATGAAAAACAACCTCATCCAAGCAGGAGTTCCACTAACAAACAAATGGTGTACCCAAACTATACCGCTAACTCCAGCGATAACAAGGGATGAAATAGCTACAACTCTATAACCAAATAAGGGTTTGCGAGAAAAAGTTGCAAAGATTTCTGAAAAAATACCAAAAACTGGCAGGATGATGACGTAAACAGCAGGATGGGAGTAAAACCAGAAGAAGTGTTGGAAAAGAACTGGATCTCCTCCTTTAACTGGATTGAAAAAGCTCGTTCCAACTGTTAAGTCAAATAAAAGCATGACTGCACCTGCTGTCAATACAGGCAATCCAAAGAGTTGGATAATCTGAGCGCTTAATACAGTCCAAACAAAAATAGGCATGCGGAAAAATGTCATCCCTGGTGCCCGCATCTTAAAAATTGTAGTGACAAAGTTAACTGCCCCCATAATTGAGGACACACCTGACACGGCTACTGCTAACAACCAGATAAATTCACCATTGATGAGATGACCAGTTGGGTTTTGCAAACTGATAGGAGGATAAGACCACCAACCTGCTTGCGCGGGTCCACCTGGTACTAAAAAACTCAACATTAAGAGAATAGCAGCCACTGGTACCATCCAAAAGGCAACAGCATTTAGTCTTGGAAACGCCATATCTTGCGCCCCAATCATCAAAGGAACAAGATAGTTAGCAAAACCTGCTAAAACTGGAAATGTCCAACCAAACAGCATGACTGTACCGTGCATGGTAAACATGGCGTTATAAACAGTCCGGTCAATAAGGTCTGATTCTGGGGTAATTAATTCCCCACGAATGACCATTGCAAATATGCCACCTATCAAAAAGAGGAAGAAGGCTGTGACAATGTACTGAATTCCAATGACTTTATGGTCAGTACTAAAGCTAAAATATCGCTTCCAATCTGATGCAGCAGCTTCATGGTGAGAAATCTCACCAGTTACGCTAATATCGTTTACAGAAATATTTGTCATTTGTTATTTGTCCTTTGTCATTGGTCACTGTTATGTTGGGTTTCGTTCCTCAACCCAACCTACGGTCACTGGTCACTGTAATTAACTAGAGGGGGTTGTGCAGGAGCTATTGTTTCCCAACCCGCTTTCACTGGCTCTTTTAGTGCTTGAGCATACTCAAATGCTGCTTGGTTTTTTGCCGGAGATGGCTTGTGCATTGCTGAAGAAGCAAGCCACTTTTTGTAGTCTTCGGAAGATTCAACCACGACATTTGCTTGCATAGTTGCAAAGTATGTACCGCTAAATTCGGAATCGGTCAAGCTGTATTTACCAGGACGGATGGGTGTAAATTCAAAATCTATTTTGCGTTGGGGAATAATATCTTGCTTGACTCGAAAAGCAGGAATATAAAAGCCGTGGAGAACATCTTGCGATCGCATTGCTAAACGTATGCGATGATTTACGGGTAAGTGCAGTTCGGTACTCGTGACGCCTGTTTCTGGATACCGGAAAACCCAAGCCCACTGTTTAGCATCGACTTCAATGTCTTCAACTGGTACCGCATTTGTATTTTTTGCGTCCTTGTTGAGTGGTGCAGCATATGCTGATTCTATCCCCATTGGCATATGCACGTGAACTGCTTCCATGGGTCCTTGAATTCCCATTTGTTCGTAAATTTTATAGCTGTATCCAGCAATCCAAATGACTAGCAAGACAGGAATTACCGTCCAAACAACTTCCAACGGTACATTTCCTTCAATATCGGGACCGTCGCTTGTATCATACTTCCCGGCTCTATGGAAAACAACTGAATACATCAGCGTACCTGTGACTCCAAGGAAAATAAATGCTCCTAATGTTACCAAGAAGCTAAATAATTCATCAAAGAGTCGCGATTCAGCCGCGCCTTGGGGGGGTAGCCAGGAATATGCTTGTTGTCCTATCCAAAGACTAGCAGCAGTTAAGACGAGAGCACACGCACTCAAAATCAATATATTTCGGGTTTTCATGGTGACAAAACTGTTGATTGTTAGTTGTTAGTTGTTAGTTGTTAGTTGTTAGTTGTTGATGTTTCCACTAACTAATAACTACTAACTACTAACCAACATCTATTACTTGAGAAGTAAGTTAGGGTCTTTGCCCAATCGCAATAACATATCGGCGGTATTGTGTACCCCAAACTCAGCAGCTAGATGTGCTCCTAGCGTACCGTGAACGTACATAATGGACATGAGGAACAGCCCAGAGAGTATATATGTCCATTGCACTTCTTGACTATTATCCTTACGCCAAACGAAGCGCTGATATCCTCTCCAAATAGTCATACCAACAATGAGTGAGAGAAGAAAAACACCACCTATACCATGCCAAAGCATGGTGTCTATTGCTTGTAATCCCCAAGCACTTTTCACATCAGTAGCTGGTTCTGCCAGCATCATTTCATAAAAACCTGCTGCAACTGTAAAAAATGTGATGACTGCTGAAGCCAGCATATTGTACCAACCAGCATCAAAGAAGTTGGAACGGATGACAGGAATTGCCAAGAACTTGAAGATTGGTTTTTGGAAAGGAAACAACACGCCAATGAAATCAAAGGCTACTCCAAGGATGAACAAACCCAGAGTGAGATGAACTAAGTTTGGATGAATGGGTATGGCATAAGGTAAACCATTTGCCCCAAGTTGAGTTTTTAATTGGTCAATGACTTCAGGATTCATTGCAATAAGCCCTCCTTCATGGCTTCAACAACTGGTACAGTATGTAGCCCATAAACCCACACCAGTTCATCTCCGAAAAATACTTGTACGCTAACTAAGATAGTTAACAGCAAAGCTGCTGTTAAATAATAAATTGACACTTTTTGTGGAGTGCGAGCGCGAATAACATAACGCCAAGCTGTAATAGCAGCAAGAATTCCAGAAAGCGACCAACCAATAAAGGTATGTATATTTAAGACCGATCGCGCTGCAATATAAGGTTCTGCTAAACCTGCTTCAAACTGACCAAAAATGATAGCAACAAAGACAGAAATTGTAGCGAAAAACATATTCCACCAACTTACCTCAAAAAGACGGTAGTTGCGGGTAAAGTATCCAATGACATCGCATATGAAGGCAAACAACACCATCGCAATTACGAAGTGGACAACGATGGGATGCATCGTATCGGGATACGGTAAATTGTGGTCATTCAAAATTGGAAGATACGCAAGCATGGTATTGTCCTTAATGGTTAGGGATTAGTAGTTATTGATTTACTCACATCGGACTTCACACCTGTCCAAATAGCAGCACCATGCCAGACGAGTCTATTAAGTTAGTAGTAAACTCTTTTCTTAGAGGTATTTACCACTGTTAACTATCTTAAACTTATGTAAATAAATTTTGTGTATCTCATGATATTTTTAGAATTTTTTTATTATGTTATAATTGCAAGATAAATTTGGTTCGCGATTATCTTTGCATTGAATAATGTAAGGTATTCTCGATCGTTATTTCAGTAGAGCTTGAGCCAACCTACGGATTCCTTCCTGTAATTGCTGCTCCGTCAGTTCAGCATAACCGGCGTCACCAGGACAAGTTTGATACATTCGCTTGAGTGATTGGCAAGTTCTTCCACCACTAAGCCAAATTCATCGACTGCAATAGGTAAAAGCCCTCGCACCTTGTGCTGTAAAAATTTGCCGTGCTGCTCTATAAAAAAAATTCAACCCGACTCAAAATGCGAAACAGTCACATCCCGTTGCTCCCCACAGTGCCGATAAATCACCGACTTGATTGAGATTGAGCGATCTACAACGAGGCTGATGAAAACAACATCCGAGATGTAATGGTTTGTGTGCATCAAGCGAAGTGCTATTTGCAGCATTGACGGGTTGACGAGCATAGCCGCCGTATTTGGCAACTGGCGACCACTCTGGCAGTATCGGTAGTGGCGGTGGAGCTAGGTTACTAAACTCTTCAGCCGCATAAACGATTTTACCTCCTACTATTGTTAGTACCGATGTCAAACTCTTAATCCGTTCTTCGGGTATGGAGAAATAATCGTCTGAAAGCACGGCCAAATCTGCCAATTGTCCAGAAGAGATCGCTCCCTTTTTACCCTCTTCTGACGAAAACCAACTGCTGCCAACAGTGTAGAGCCGCAATGCTTCCATTCGCTCCATCCGGTTACCCTTTGGGTAGAGCAATTTACCACCAACAGTTTTGCCGCTGACTAACCAGTAAAGACCAACGAAAGGATTGTAACTTGCCACTCGCGTTGCGTCTGTTCCCGCACCAACAGGGACTCCTATGGACAACATCCGCGCTATCGGCGGCGTCCCTTCTGCTGCCTTGGTTCCGTAGCGATCGATGAAGTATTCTCCTTGGTATGCCATGCGGTGCTGAATCGCAATCCCACCCCCTAACGCTTTCACTCGCTCGATGTTGCGAGCGCTAATTGTCTCAGCATGGTCAAACATCCAGTGCAGTCCATCAAACGGCACTTCAAGGTTAACTTTCTCAAACACTTGTAAAAATCGTGAAATTGACTCATTGTATGTGGCGTGGAGGCGGAAGGGCGGTAAAAGTCGTCGCCTTGACCTGGACGCACCATTCGCGCCCAACCTCGAAAATCTTCTAACTCCTGCTTGGGGCGTTGCGTAAATAAATTGTAGGCAATGCGAACAGTTAACTCTCCACGTTTGTGCAACTCGTTAATCACTTGATAATCGTCTGGGTAATTCTGATAACCTCCACCCGCATCAATTACGCTGGTAATACCCAATCGATTCAATTCACGCATGAAGTGGCGGGTAGAATTGACCTGATACTCGTATGGCAACTTCGGTCCTTTCGCCAATGTGGAGTAAAGAATCGTGGCGTTGGGTCTAGCAATCAACAGTCCGGTAGGATTGCCATTGCCATCGCGCTGGATCTCCCCTCCAGGCGGTAATGGTGTATTTTTGGTGTATCCCACTGCCCGTAGTGCTGCACGATTGAGAAAGGCGCGATCGTACAAGTGTAGGATAAACACTGGAGTATTAGGAGCGACTTGGTTAATTTCATCCAGCGTCGGCAGCCGCCGTTCGGCAAACTGAAATTCGTTCCAGCCGCCGACGACACGTACCCATTGTCCTGGTGGCGTGCGTCTAGCTTGTTCTCGCAGCATTCGCAATCCATCAGCTAGAGTTGGTACGCCATCCCAACGCAATTCCAGATTATAGTTGAGTCCGCCGCGAATCAAATGGATATGAGAGTCATTGAGTCCAGGAATGACAGTCCGTTTTTTCAGGTCAATGACTTGGGTATTCTTGCCTTTTGTTGCCATCACCTCTGCTTGGGTTCCTACAACCAAAAACCGACCATCCTTAATTGCAACCGCATTGGCAAAGGAGCGACGACGATCTTGAGTGGCGATTCGACCATTCAAGAGAATAACGTCCGCGTTTGTGCTATTATCAGCTGTACTAGCAGCCGTCCGGTTGGTTCCTAAAAGGTAAGAAGAAGCTCCAGCCGCAGCTGCAAGTTGCAAAAATCGCCTGCGGCTTGCTTGAGAAAAATTGCTCATATTTTCGTTAGTATCACTTTTTGGCGATCGCAAGGTAGCTGGTAATCAAGTTTCTGTAGGCAGGAATATGATTGGAGAGAAGATTGCCCAATCCTTCAATGTCATTACGCCAGTCACGATGAAGCTCACAAGCTACACTAAACCAATTCATCATTTGAGCTCCAGCATTAGACATGCGCGACCAAGCAGCGTAGCGAACTTCCTCGTTGAAAGTACCAGAAGCATCAGTGACTACAAATACCTCATAACCTGCCTCTAAAGCTGAGAGTGCAACAAAGGCAACACAAACATCGGTGACTACCCCAGCAATAATCAGTTGTTTGCGACCCGTGTTCTCAACCGCTTTAACAAAATCTTCATTATCCCAGGCGTTGATTTGTCCGGGGCGGGGAATATACGGAGTATCTGGAAATATTTCCTTTAACTCTGGTACGAGCGGTCCATTGGGTCCATTCTCAAAGCTTGTTGTCAAAACAGTTGGAAGATTGAAAAACTTCGCAACATTGGCAAGTGCGAGAATGTTGTTCTTAAACTCACCAGGTGGATAATCCTGCACTAGGGAAATGAGTCCTGATTGATGATCCACAAGAAGCATGGCTGCATCATCTTTGGACAGCCGACGATACTCATAAGGGGCGTTCATGGTTACCTTCCCTGGTTACTAAAGTTAAAACGACAACAGTGTGGGAAAAATATCGCGCTCACGTGCAAGGTTGCAACTAAAGCATTCAGCGAGGAAAGGCTACGAGTGCAATCGGATGTTTCAACAATGTCATACGTTGCTTGTTAATTTTTCTAAGATAGAACATACACCGAAAGCTACGTCAAGCATATGATTTGAATCATGTTGGCGGCGTGCGGAGTATAATCTGTCCTCTAGCGCGAGTAAGAATGCCTTCCCTTTCCATCTGGGCTAGGGTTCGATATAGCACCTCTGGGCTAAGTCCCAGTTCACTCGCAACATTCTTAAGCGGTCGGTCAAAGGTTAAAGTTGTCGCACTAGGTCGAGCTAAAGTCAGTAAGTATTGCAGTATGCGTTCGCGGGCGGAACGGATGCTTCGCAGCTCTATGAGGCTTTTTAACCACTGGATTTTGCGCTCAAATCGTTCCATAAAGCTGATGGCAAGATCTGGTCGCTCTTGCAGGACGCTGAGTAAAACCTGCTTGGGATAGGCGATCGCACGCGATGGAACCTCTGCTATTGCATTACAGTTGTAGGTATCCAAGAAAAGTGCTGACTCACCAAAGCTCTCAGCAGCGCGGACCACCTGAAAAATTACCAGTTGTCCTTCACTCGTATAACGCACGAGCCTAAATCTGCCGACTGCAACAGCGAAAATAGCTTGTGCTGGCTCTCTTTCGTGAAATAACACTTGTCCGGCTACTAGGTTTTGGAACGTTGCTGCACTTTGTAAAGCAGTCGGCAGACTATCTAAGTTTGAGAGATCCATATACTTGATGCAAAGTTAGCAGCACCACGTTCTTGAGTATGTCGCACGAGCGTCATCTTTAATATCTCCTAATTCACTGAGAGTAAATCTTTTGCAGGAACACTATTATTATGAATTGCCTCTCAATAAAAGACAATATACTATTTTAGAAACTGATTGTCTCTAATTTTTCTACAATCTCTCAGCTATGGATAAGTTTGATAGTATCTGTGCCTTCACTCAAGTAGTCACTTCTGGTGGATTTGCGGCGGCGGCAAGAAAAATGGGGCTTTCCCGATCGGCAGTTAATAAGCT